>CAZLKQ010000033.1:0-3083 GCA_964560175.1 uncultured Candidatus Saccharibacteria bacterium | reverse complement strand
CTATGGGTAAACCAAAGAAAAGGACGACTCCGCGCCGGACGGGGCAGCGTCGCTCACATCACTTGACCGAACTAGCCAAAGTGGTCAATGCTCGGTCACCTGTCAAGGTGGCAGTAAGTAAGCGTGAAAAAGCGGCCATAAAAGCTGTCGCAGCTGACAAATAACTCGTCTTTTTCTTGAACTGTTCTACCCTCAGCAATTAAAAATGAACATTACTAATTACCAGTTACTAATTACCAGTTACCGCAAACCAGAGGTTTGCTAGTGGCCTCCAATCGCCACTTGGGTCGGATCTTGGCGCTGCAGACCTTGTACGAGCTGGATTTTCGGTCTAATGGCCTGGTAGTCCACCCACTCAAAGAAATCCTAGCCCGCAATCTAAAGCCCTATAAAAAAACCGTTGATGACGTAGAATTTGTTAAACGCCTGACCGAGGGTGTCCATGGCAGATTTGCTGAGCTCGACGGGATCATTGCGCCGATCGCCCCGGAATGGCCGGTAGACCAGATTTCCAGAATCGATAAAGTCATCTTACGCATGGCCATCTGGGAATTGCAGAGTGAAAAAGATACCCCAGCCAAAGTCGTCATCAATGAAGCCGTCGAACTGGCCAAAGCTTTTGGCAGCGACAGCTCCTCTAAATTTGTAAACGGCGTGCTCGGCACAGTCTATACTCAATTTGAAGAAGCTGACAAAAAAGCCCAAAAAGTCAAGAAAGCTAAAAAAGAGAAGACCAAATGATAAAACCGCCAAATCCCATGGAGCCGATCCGCCGTGCCAAAGCGATGTTTAGAAGGCCCAGTATCCAGTCGGTGGTCCGCGAACATACCGCCGGAGGCATAGTTTTCCGCCGATATGGTGGGGAGAGTATCGAGATTTTGCTAATCCAGGATGCTAAAAATCGCTGGACTATCCCTAAAGGTCACATCGAGCCAGGTGAAAAGGCCGACCAAACCGCCAGACGAGAGATCATCGAAGAAACCGGTCTCAAAGATCTGCGGATGTATGCCTGGCTAGGCAAAGTCGATTTTCGCTACCGACGGGCCACCAGTCTTGTCTTGATCACTATGCACGTTTATCTAGTCGAAGCCGCCGAGCCAAAGCAGAAACTTACCAAGGAAGAGTGGATGAATGACATCAAATGGTTTCCGGCTATGGAGGCCCTGGATAAAATCGAATATGAAGACATCGGCAAACTGATTTTGATTGCCATGAAAAAGGTACGGAGCGGTAAACTGACATGACCGACGAGCAATACCGCAGCTTTGCCAAAACCGTACTAAAAGTGGATGTCAAAGATATAATCCAGCTGACTACTGCCTTTACCCATCGGTCGTGGCTAAATGAGCACCGCCGCCAACAAGGCCTCGAGCACAACGAGCGGCTGGAATTTCTTGGTGATGCCGTTTTAGAGCTAGTTGTTACCGAATACCTCTACGGCAAATACAAGGAGCCGGAAGGCATACTGACCAACTGGCGGAGCGCGCTGGTGCGGACCGAGTCGATCGGCGCGGCCGCTGAGAAAATGGATTTTTGGGAATATATGCGCCTCAGCCGCGGTGAAAAACATGGTGGCGAGCGGGCTCGCCAACAGATCATGGCCAATGCTTTTGAAGCCGTCGTCGGCGCAATTTATCTCGATCAGGGCTATGAACCGGCTCGGGCTTTGATCGAGCGAGAGATATTATCGACTTTGCCGGAAATCCTGAGAACCGGTTCCTGGCAGGATGCCAAATCTCGGCTTCAGGAAATGGCCCAAGCCGAACTCAATACCACCCCCCACTACAGAGTTTTGAATGAAGAAGGGCCCGATCACGACAAGATCTTTAAGATCGGTGTTTACTTGTCCGACAAACTCTATGGCAGCGGTGAAGGCTCTTCCAAGCAAATTGCCCAACAAGCTGCGGCAGAAGAGGCTCTAAACAACTATCAGAAGAAGTAGTAAACTTAATTTAGTTAAGTATTTGGAGATCATATGAAGGGCAGAGAAAAGGGTTGGGATCCGGTATTAATTACCAGAGATCACCAAGCAGCAGAACAGCTCAATGATGAGGAGTATTTGGTCAAACTTAGTAGGCGACTGAGAGAATTGCATGACCGACTTACAAAAAATGTTTTGCCATTAATGTCTGAGGTAGAGCCTAGAGACGGTTTAGTGCCAATGAAAGCCACGCCTTGGTTTGACTATGAACATGAAAAATATAAGAGTAGCCCTGCAAGTCTGCGAATAGTAGCAAATGTATGGGACACCAGTGAAGTTGATTTTACGCTAGAGATGAAAGGTGTAAGGTTTCCGCTTTTAGAGCTAACACATGGGAGGACTCATCATTCTGAAGAGCTTATTTTGGAGTGTGATGACGGCCGTGTCGGCGATATTGGAGTTGCTAATTATTTTGAAGTTATTTGTAGCAATTGGGAAAAAGAAGAAAAGAAAAAAGCTGAAGCGGCTTTGGCTGCGGTTAATGAAGCTCCCACCGGCGTTGACACCCCTGTAGTATCTGAGGTAAAATAGCCCGAGTTACATGTTAGCGCTACGTTTGCAACGCACCGGTCGTAAGGGGCACGCTCAGTATCGTCTGATCGCCCAAGATTCCCATCGCCATCCGTCGAGCGGGAAAGTTTCGGCACGCCTGGGTAGCTACGATCCACACACCAAAAAAGCCCAGTTCGACAAGGAAAAGATCGAATTCTATCTCGAGCACGGTGCCCAGCCTTCATCAAGGTTGTCGAGCATTTTGGTTAACGAAGGTATCAAGCTGCCTTCTTGGGTGTCAGTTCGTCCGGCTAGGAAAATGACCATCAAAAAAGCCGACAAATTGCGTAAACATCAACCAAAACAAGACAAGGCGGAAGTTCCAGTAGTCGAAGCTTCAAAACCTGAAGTCGAAACGACCGAAGAATCTGTGGCTGGGGGTGAACAACCAGCTGCAGATTCTTCTGCCGTTGCACCTACGCCTGCTGAAACGCCAGAAGCATCTGGCGAGGTAGTTGCTGCAGAATCTGGAACAGGCAAATCTGCTGAGAAAGCAGAGAAGACAGCCGAAGCTGAAACTGCCGAAAATACTGCAGCAGATGATCCAGAG
>CAZLKQ010000032.1:0-3520 GCA_964560175.1 uncultured Candidatus Saccharibacteria bacterium | reverse complement strand
ATCACGCTGACAATATCAGGCGCAGGCGAGGACGCGGCCGCAACTGGCGACTTGGATATTACGAGCAATATCAACATCAGCAAGACTGGAGCCGGCACGGTCACGATTGACGCGGCCGGTAATGAGAGGGTGTTCGAACTTTTAAACTCGACCGTAAACATGTTTGGGCTCACGCTGACAAACGCGACAAGCACTGTTGACGGTGTCTGCATAATTATTCGTGGTGGACAAGTGAGCTTAGATACCATGGCATTTAATACATGTAGCGGGGGGACATTGGGGGGTGCCCTAACACTATACCCGGATTCTGGTAGCGGAGATCTTTACGTAATGAATTCAACGTTCACTTCAAACTACGCTACGAGGGGTGGGGCGATATACAACGCGGGCCAGGGCGCCACAGCGACCATCTCTGGCTCTACCTTTACCAATAACGGTAGCGCGCTCACGACAAATGGTGGAGCCATATATACGGATGTCGATGGCGATATCGACATATCCGACTCAACTTTTTCGGGCAATCAAGCACCCGCTAACGGCGGCGCAATTTATCAAAATGGCGGGAATCTTAGTATCTCTGGATCGACTTTTGATGGTAACGAGGCGGGTACGGATGGTGGCGCAATTTTTACAATCAATCCGATAACTATTACAAGATCAACAATCAGCAACAACTCTACGGCAAGCAGCGGAGGCGGAATTAACTGCGATAGTTGCACATTAGACATTTCGCGTAGCACGATCAACGCCAATACGGCCGCCTTTGGTGGCGGGATCCGGTTTACGATGGGGTCACCAGCCGCCACAATAACCAACACTACAATCAGCGGTAACACTGCTACTGCTGGAGGGGGAGAAGGCGGCGGAATCTTTAACGCCGGGTCGCTAACGTTGCTAAACGTCACAATAGCGAACAACCAATCGATAGCTGGCGAAGGAGCGGGTTTCTTCAACAGCGGCACTCTTTCAATCAAAAATACTGTTTTATATAATCCAGATGATGGCACAAACTGTGCGGGCGCTCCTGTAACCTCAACCGGTTATAACATCAGCTCGGACAGTTCTTGTTCGGCTTTCATGACTGCCACTGGCGACCAGAATAGCACCGACCCGCTGCTTGGCGCCTTGGCAAATAACGGCGGGCCGACCTTTACTCACGCGATAACTTCTTCTAGTCCGGCGTTTAATGCCGGCAATAACTCCGGCGCTCCTGCCACGGACCAACGAGGAATCAGTCGACCACAAGGCACGTTCTCGGACATTGGAGCGTTTGAACTAGTAGTTGCCGGAGGCGATACCGACGGTGTTAGTGATAGCATCGAGAATGCGGCGCCAAATAATGGTGATGCAAACAATGACGGCACGGCAGATAAAGACCAGGCGACCGTTACTAGCTTGGTAGATTCAATTACAGGCAAATATGCGGTGCTCGAAACTACCGGCTGTTCGGGCAACAGCAATGTCACCATCAACCCCGCAGACTCTGAGCATTTGGACTCTGGCTATAGCTACCCGGCTGGACTAATGAACTTCACCCTCACATGTTCGCCCGGGGCTACAGCTACTGTTAATATGTATTACTACGGCGTATCGGCGGCAAACTTGGTGCTAAGAAAATACAATGCCACCACCCATACTTATACCAGCGTAACGGGTGCTACAGTGACTAGTGTAACCATTGGTGGTCAACAGGCTACCAAAATTACCTACCAAATCACCGATGGCGGTCCACTAGATGCAGACGGAGCGGCCAATGGTACCATTGTCGACCCGGCTGGCCCGGCTTTACCCGTTAGCTCACCAAACACTGGGCTCAAGGGCCGATCTATGTTGCTCTACTATTTGGCCGGACTGCTTGGAGTGGGTATTATTGCTTATGAGATTAAAAAATATCATAGATCTAAAAAAGTTTCCGCTCGCTAAATTTAGACAGATTTTGATAGTGGTTATTGGCATTGGCTTGATTGGCTACGGGGGTGTAGGCTTTTGGCAGAAATACCGCACCACCCATAGGCCGAACCCGCTTCCGCCTAGCCAGCAAACCGTTACTAATTCTACCGATAGCCCCGATGAAACATCTGTGCCGTGCGCGGAGTATAAAGTTTCGGATGATATGCCTCGTAGAATTATTTTGCCATCAATCGGTGCCGAGGGCTGTATTCAAAAGGTAGGAGTAGATCAAAACAACGCTGTCGCCGTGCCCTCGAACATACATCTTGCCGGCTGGTTTGTTAACAGTGTTAAACCAGGTGATGAGGGCGTTAGTCTAATTGATGGCCATGTGCGAGGTAAGTATGGTCCTGCTATATTTACTGATCTAAAAAAACTAAATTCAGGTGATAAATTTCAAGTTGAGTTTGGTGACCAGTCAATTCGAAACTTTGAGGTTGTTAGCTCGGAGGAACTAAGTATTGAGTCTGTAGTTAAGCAGATGTTTACGCCTAAACAGGGAGTCGATAGACAGTTAAACCTCATAACCTGTGGTGGCAACTTTGACAGAAACAATCAACACTACGACAAAAGGGTACTTTTTGTCAGTAAGATAATCGAATAAATTTTTGACAATTTACAAATGTAAACTAAGGTGAAGCGAACCTAAAAATCAGGTGGTAGAATTGTTTGGTTCGAATCCAGTTGGGGGAGCCATGAAAATGCTCTAGTCTTCGACTGGAGTATTTTCATTTCCTGGGTCGGACGAGAACGGCCGCGCCAGTGGCGGCTCCTAGATATAAGCGCTACAATAAAGGGTGACAACTGAAAAAGGAGCAACTATGGCAGAAGCAGAGTGTAAAAGTTTTAATAATCCAGACGAACAGCATAAACCCGGCAGAGGAACTGTAGATGTAGTCAGCGTAGGTGGAGTCACTACAAGAAGACTTACGCTACAGCCAGGCTGGCGCTGGTCGGAAGACGTCAAGCCAGAAGCCAAGACCGAAACCTGCCAGATTGCTCACTATAATATTCACATCTCTGGACGCCTCGGAGTAACAATGAACGGCAAAGAAACAGAATACGGGCCTGGAGATGTCGCACTAGTCCCTCCAGGCCATGATGCCTGGGTGCTTGGCGATGAACCGGTAGTTATTATCGAACAAACGCCAACCATGGCAGCCTAAGCAAGATAGCCTAAACTTGCTCCCTTACGAGAGCCACACCTGAGAATTCGTTTTTTTGCCTGCCTGCCGGTAGGTAGGTTATGCTTAAGGAATGAAGTTTCGCAACCAAGATGGTTTCGCAATGGTTCTCGAGATTATGCTAGTTGTCATTGTGATCGGCGCGGTTGGCTTTGCGGGGTGGAAGATTTTCTCATCACCAAAGCAAAAAGACGATCGTGGAGTCTCAACGGCAACAACTTCCGCCGTAAACGAACCGCCAAAGCTCAAGAATATCGGTTTCAATCTTGACTATTACGACCCCGCTACCAATCGGGCAGGTGATTTTCATTTCACCAAAGAATTGGCAGACGTATTAAGCGGCGATCCGATTTATCAAAAATTAATTTGGAGCGACTACGGCATCC
>CAZLKQ010000031.1:0-3733 GCA_964560175.1 uncultured Candidatus Saccharibacteria bacterium | reverse complement strand
ATAGATTGCAGCCGAGATTAGTTGATCTGGAAATATGAGAGCTTTGCGTAGGTCTAGTTAATCGTAGCGTTGTTTTGAAGTTTGTGCATCAAGCTTTGAAGCGACGTTACGATACATACGTCACTCTTGTTGCGAGAGTCGGTTGGGGTGCCTTCCTTGTTGTGGATGCACTACACCTGGTTGGCGGCTACCTGTCAAAGCTGGCTCTCGCAACCAATCGCAGGAGATGAGTAAACAAATTTTTGCTGATTTAAATCGCAAGCAAGGATTTTCATCTTCTTTAGAGGCGACTCTCTCCCGAAGTCGCCAAGATTTTCCGAATCAGTAGACTGGTGGTGTTCGATGCCCATCAGTCTGTAGTGACAGCTGGTTCGGGTTCCCGGGTCATTTTGCAGTCTCCGGTGACTCGGGCAACTCGCCAACGGCGAGAACAGGGAGGGGGTCGAGTGGCTGGTTTACGTAGCAATACGTTGCAATTCAACCAGACCACTCGCCCCGCGGTGCGCGAGCAATCTATTTTACATAGAACAGCTCGCGCACCGGAAATTCACACTCTGCTCTGAATAAGGAGTCCTAGATACAGAAATCTTATTTTGAACAGATCGGGATTGACACACAATCAAAAACAAGTCTAGAATCAAATTACTTTAAAAAAGAGTTGGTGCATCGTAGCGTTGTTTTACACCTCTTCCTAGGTGCGAAACGACGTTACGGTATTACGTATAAAACGTCACCTTGTTGCGTGCGGAGACACACCTTCCGCCGGTGTAGTAGTTCAGTCGAGGTATCGCCCCCTCTACTGAACAGCTCTCCGCACGCACATCTACAAACTACCCAACCCACAAAGAACTTTGGACGTGAAGAGAGGAGGTAAGTCGCATCGTTTCATGTAATGGAACAAGTGGGATATCTAATCCCTATCAATCACGTCCAAGAATTGCTGATACAAATCAGCACCATATCTGGCAGCTCGCGGTACATGCGTCGCTTGAGCGCCGGATACCGGGATGGCTTTTCGCCGCCGACGGGTCATCCCGGAAAATCGCTCCTGTGGGGGGAGATGCGGCCGGGTGTGGTGCAGTAAATTCTAGGAATAGATACCCTAGAAACTCACTGTACACACCCGGCCATCGGAGCGGCTGCATTAGTTCGAGCAATCGAACACCACAAAATGCAGCCCTCCGAAGAAATACCCTAGGCAAATATCAAGATTTTAGCTGTTGACGAAGAACACCTGAAATCTTTATATTAGACAACATCTGTATAAGTAAACATCTTGGATCTATCCGCCAAGATGTGATAACATATTCATGAAAGAAGAAATCAAAAATATAGTTGACTACATTTAAATTTTGTTATACAATAGCGTAATCAAATTAGTTTTTATATCAGGAGAAAAATATGGTTGAGACGGCGACAAAACCCACAGTGGACATTAAATCCATTGTCAAAGGCATCGTCGAATCTATTGAGCGCGAACGCGAAAGGGAAGTCATCGCCCGCCGCTTTGGCCTGTACGATCGGCGCGAAACCCTCGAGCAGATCGGTGAATTGCTGGGAATTACCCGTGAGCGTGTCCGCCAGCTGGAGAAAGCTATCCTAGCCCGCTTGCAGTCCCAAGCCGACAAGCTGCCAAAACTGAACACTGCCGCTGTAGCGGTAGTCGATATCTTGACCGAAAAAGGCGGGGTGGCCCGTACCCAGCTGTTGGCCGAAGAGTTACTGGGTGCCAACGACGAACAGGGCAAGGCCCATGTGGCTTTTATCGCTACCCTGGCCCCTGAGCTCGACATAGTCGACGAGAACGATGATTATCACCACGGAGTGGCTGTACATAGCCTCGGTGCCGATAAAGTCCGCTCTCACGTCGACGATCTGGTAGGAACCGTCAAAACCCATGGCAAACCCGTTACGATCGATGAGCTGTCCGCTCAGGTCGAACACGACTCGCCTAGTTATGTAGAGTCGGTCGCCAGCCTGAGTAAAAACCTGACCAGTCTGAAAAAGCAATGGGGCCTGACCCGTTGGCCAACTGTCAATCCGAAAAACATCCGCGACAAGATCTACGTTATCCTGAGCGAGACCCAGAAACCGATGCATTTTTCCGAAATTGCCGAGGCCATCAAGGAGTCTGATTTCAAACGCAAAAACGTCACTGTCCAGGCCATCCACAACGAATTGATCAAAGACAAACGCTTTGTATTGATCGGCCGTGGCATCTACGCTCTCGACGAATGGGGCTACAAGAAGGGCACAGTCGCCGATATCATCAGCGAGATCCTCAAAGGCAGCAAGGATCCGCTGCACCGCGACGACATCGTCAAGCGTGTTCTGCAGAAGCGTCAAGTCAAAGAAACGACTATCCTGCTCAACCTTCAGGGCAAGCCGCAGTTCCGCCGCGTCGCCAAAGCCACGTACGCGCTCGCCGAATAAATTCGGCTCAAGTAAAAAGTTTTTAAAGTAGAAGGTTAAAAGTGAGCGAAGGACTACCAATACCAGAGACTGACATCCAGAGATATCGATCTGCTTTTGGAATACTAGGTCAGTTTGCACCAGAATTTGTCGAATATGCCTACAGTGTCAAAGAAGACGGTGATTCGGCAACTATACGAGGTATGATGCGTGCCGAAGGGTTCAATCCCGTAGATGAACGTGATTTAGTTTTGAGTTGGGGTGTGCACATGCTTGATGGGGAAGCAGCCCGATCCCAATGGGATGAATGGATTAAAGGTGGCCGAACAACTGTTGACGACATCGCTGGAACATTCTTTCGGTTGGCGGAAGCAGGTCTAGTGTAATGAGAGAGGCAGCACCAAGACCAGAACAAGAAAATAGAAAAGAGCAGTGGCTTGCTGAATTATCAGACTTTTTGGCTGAATCGTATGAGCATGGCTGGGCATCAGGGGCTGAAAAGATAACGGATCCCGAAACTGGCGAAAAAACCTTGGTCTATGCAAGAGATGATTGGCAATACGTTGATACTTATTCCGGATATTTTGCTGCACCGGGTGAGACCAAAGTATTTTACAAAGATCGTCATGTATGGAGTATGAGCTACGGTGGTGACGGCCAAAGTCCCGAACATTACGGCGAGGTTCGAGAGACTTTTGAATTCTTGAAAGAAGCACTGCAGGCTTTTGATCCGATGCTTCCCCTCAGAGGACCTGTACTTTACGCGGATGAAAGCAACACTTGGGAGTACGCATGCGACGTAAAGGGTGATGTTGATAATGCTACCTGGGTTGAAGAAGTCAGCAAATGGACAGGCAATCCAGGCGAGGGCGAGATAGAGGTATACTTCAGCCAAGTCGGCACCTGCGGTATCATCATCGACAAAGACGAAAATTATAACCCTATTTACCCATGGGATATTGCCGATGATGCTCCCGAACCGGTTAGATTACTACGAGACGCAAACGACCAGCCCTACAAATAGATGACTGATTACGAAAATCCAACCGTTTCAGATGAAGCGACAGGTGGAACTGGTGAAGTTATTACATTGGCGCAGTCTGAACTGCTAGCTTTTGAAGAAGAATTTGTAAAAGCCCGAGTTGGCGGCGCGCTGGATGATGAGTTTTGGCGCCGGCGAGAACCTTTGCATAGGCTATTAAAGCCAAACGGCTTTCATGGCGATTTGAGCAATATTAAGGTGGTTGAGATGGAAACGCCTCGAGCTGAACTATATGTTTCTCAGGGCAGGCGTTCTGCGCTATATCGCGGTGTTGAGGTG
>CAZLKQ010000030.1:0-4460 GCA_964560175.1 uncultured Candidatus Saccharibacteria bacterium | reverse complement strand
GGTCAACCCTCCAGTTAGAAGTAGTGTAGCACCGGTTTAACAGATAACCTTAAGCGTGTTTGCTATCGCAAACACTAGTTAAAAGTTCATAATGTTGAAAGTAGAAAGTACTTTATGAACTTTAAAAACTTTACGAACTTTCAACTTAAGAATTTATGGGGTGAATATAAGCTTTGCGATGGCATCATTGAAGACTGTGAGGTGATCTCTGGATTCGGTAGTGATAACCAATGTCTTGTCGCGAATCGGGAAAATCACCAGAGCCGCATTGCTGTGGTCTTTGTCGATGGCCCCTTCCAGGCGGATGCCGTTTACACCGTTGCTGGTGATAGGTTGAGCTTTGATCTCGCCATTTTCGATGGCATTTTGGTAATCATCGACGACTTCATTGTAGAGTTCTTGGAATAATTGCAGTCGCAGGGCGTAGCTGCTGGGATCTTTTTTCTCGACCACGGTAGGATGGAAAATAGCGTCAATCTGGGTCTTTGAACTAGTAGATTGTTCAAGGTAAAGACTCCAATCACGGGGGTACTGTATCTGGATATTTGCCAGACTGGGATCGGACTTATAGGTGTTAAATAAGCGATCGCGCTGCGACTGAAAGCCTTTTTCCAAATCTTCGGCCTGAACTTTTTTGGCCTCTTCGACCGCAATATCTATTTTTGACTGAGCATCATTTTTGTAGGTATTGTAGCCCATGAACGCCCACACAAAACTCCCAACAGCAATGACTAGTAGTACGCCCAGCACTATAGCAACCCATATTGGCGCTGTGTGTTTTGATTTGTGCTTGGCCATAGTCGGTGGGGCGGCTGGCGGTTGGTTGTAAACAGTCGGATCCATGTCTTTAATACTAACAATTGCGCTTAAGCTAAGCAATGAGTACTAATATTTATATAAAGATACGCCTTGCTTGGAATTAATAGCCTTTTTGCCAGGAATTTCGAAGGCGTAACTGGCAACCAATGTGCCCTTCCCCAGCTCAGCTCCGAATTTTTCATCAAGTTTTGGCATCATCCGGCTGACCCCAAAGATATAGATACCATTTGCGGCAGGAAATTTTATCTTCCAGATGTCCTGCCAATATATATGCACCAACTGGCGATATTTTCGGCTGCGGAGTCTGGCTAAAATAACCAGAAATGGATTTATTTCATAGCCGATGACTTTAATACCGCGGCTGGCTGCTGAGTGCGCGACTCGGCCGTCACCAGAACCAATTTCGATGAGAGTCTGGCCGCTTTTTAGATCTAGTAAATCGAGAGCCGTCTCTATTTGTCGGCGATGAGTCGGCAAATACGGCGCTCCGCGGCTCAGTGAATAAATTAACGCTAGCAATCCAAAGCCAACGACCAGCCACACCACTAGAATTTTTGTTTGATTTTTTCGACTTTGTTTTTAGCAGTTTTGAGTTGTTTTTCCATGTCAGCGATTAGCGACAGCCCTTCTTCGAAATGCTTCAGGCTTTTATCCAGATCGGCTTCATCAGATTCAAACCAGGCCAGAATCTTTTCCAACTGATCCATTTGGTCACTGAATTTTGGTAACTTTTGCGCCGAGTTCGCCATGGGCTAATTCTACCATTATCTGACCTCCCAGTTTCAGCTGGCGGCTATCTTTGACGATCCTGTCGCTGCTTCTGACGACTGAATAACCTCGTCTCAAAACCGCCTTTGGGTCAAAACTGCCCAAGATCCGAGCATGAGTTTTTAGCTTTTCGCTTGCCACCTCGAAACGGCTGGAGAGTTTGGCGTTCAGAGCCGACTTTGCCAACGCTAGTTGCCTGCCCGAGCTGTCAAAGCCGGCGAATAACTCCAGTTGCGACAGTCCTTGTTGTAGTTTGTTAAGGAGACTAGTCATTAGTGTGTCGATGTGGCTCAACAGCCATTTTTGTTGACCTTTGATGGACCGCAAGACATCAACCTTGTCAGGCACCAGCAGTTCGGCGGCATTGCTAGGTGTCGAGGCCTGTAGATCTGCCACTAATTCGGCCAAGCTCTGGTCATTTTCGTGGCCAATGGCGACCAGTGTCGGAATGCGGCTGCCGGCGACTGCTCTGACCACTGGTTCTGTCGAAAAAGCTGATAGATCCACGGTGCTGCCTCCACCCCGGATCAGTACTAATACCTCTACTGGCTGCTGTGCCTGGTTGAAATAATCGATCGCCTTGATTATTTGATCCGGCGAGTCGATACCTTGGACCAAGACGTCTGCTAGAGCAATGTCCAGTCCAAACCAGCGGCTGTTAGCTATTTTTACAAAGTCAGCGGCTGCCGCTGAGCCAGCCGAGGTGATAAGACCGATGCGCGTCGGATAGGCTGGCAATGGCCGTTTGCGCTGCTCGTCAAACAAGCCCTCGCCCTCTAGTTTTTTGTGCAGCAACTGAGCGGCCCGCTGCAAAGCCCCCTCGCCTACCAGCTCGACAGCCCGAACTGTTAGGCTGAATTTGCCCCAATTCAACAGCTTAGGGATAGCATGAACGCGCACCACCATGCCATCTTCAATCGGCATTTTCATCTGATAAACAGTCATGAAACAATTTAGACTAGCCACTTCGTCTTTGAGATCGAAAAATATATAGTTATTCTTGGCGAGCTTAAAACCGGATACTTCGCCCTCGATGATGACACTGGAAAAGGCATGCTCAAAAGTAGCATTGACCAGCGCTGTAAACTCCGAGACTGAGAAAACTGGAATTTGCATTAGGGACGGGCTGGCTTGAGCAGCTTAGTGTACGACACGAAGCCCAGAGGTAGAAAAATCATTTTATTGAACACTCTGTAGAGCAGAACTCCTGAGGTTGCGACAGGGAATGATACTCCACCGGCGGTCAAGGCCGCTATCATAGTGGCCTCATGTACTCCGACATCGCCCGGCACCACTGAGATTATGCCCACTCCATTGGCAACGGCAAAGCTGATCATGATCAGGCCAGGATTGATATCGGCGCCGGTGATGACGAAACTGGCGATGACGATCAAGTTTTCAAAAATCGTACTGAGCACCATAAAGATTAGTGGCCAGCCCAGGTGTGAGCGCTGTTTGGCAATTTTTAGAAAATCATGGTAAAACTCTGTAAGTGACGATGCTATTCGCTCCCCGACCTTGGTCTGGTGTTTAGCAAACCGCTCAGACAGCCGCTGCCCGAAACCTGCAATCTTGGTAATGATGCCATGAACGATTTTTTGCCGAACAGCTAGGAAAATCGCACCTCCTAAAAATGCCACCGAGATCAGTGAAAGCCAAGCCACAATCCAAATCGCTCTCTGACTCAGATCGTGGCCCAGCAATAGAAGGCCCAACGCACCAGCCAGGATCAGGGCGTAGCTAAAGTAGCTCAATAAGTATCTGGTCAAGTGGGCCAAGGCCGCTTTGCTGCCGCTGACAAAATTACGCATGCCATATATGAGGTAGGTCAGGCCGGACAGACCGCCGGAAGGCAGGATTTGGTTGACGAAATTCAGCGCCCAAACCATTGGTAGAGTCCGGCTGAGTGGTATCTTTGACCCGTATAGTCCTATGACGCTCTTGTAGGTCAAAGCAATAAAAAAATGACTGACTAGTTGCAAGGTGGGCAGGATTAGCAGCAGTTGCCAATCTAATGATTGCAGAACCAACCAAGTCTCACCCAGCTGATGGCGATTTGCCAGCAACAAAACAGCCAGTAGCAATAACGCTGCTACAGTAAAAACTAAATGCAGTCGTTTCTTTCCCCTTTTACTCATCACACCATTGTAGAACAATATGCACCGTTTTGTTTTTATCATCAGATCTAACTTTTTTTTAATTTTCTTGATACTCAATACAGAATACTCAATACTAAATACATGTTAGTAGCTATTTTAGGAAGACAACCAAAAGTTTCATTGGCCGAGCTGGAAGCAGTTTTTGGCACTGAAGCTATTCGGCCACTTGGTGAGACTGCGGCATTTTTAGATGTTGAACCCGACAAAGTGCGCTTCAGTCGGCTGGGAGGCACTATCCAATTGGGCAAACAGCTGACGGAATTGCCGACTACGGACTGGCTTGAGATAGAAAAGTTTTTGATCGATACGACTCCTGAGCATCTGAAATACTTACCCGAGGGCAAGTTGCGCTTAGGCCTAAATGTTTATGGTCTGGATGTGCAGCTCAAACAGCTAAATGCCAGTGGTCTGAAGATTAAAAAATCTATTCGGGCAGCCGGTCGTAGTGTGCGGCTGATACCGAACAAAAAACTTACTCTGAGCTCCGCCCAAGTCATTTATAACCAGCTAGCCGGACCACTCGGCTGGGATTTTTTGTTGATTAGAAATGGTCAAAAAGCGGTAGTCGCCCAAACGATTGCCGTCCAAAATATTAATGATTACTCCGAGCGCGACTACAACCGGCCATGTCGCAATATGAAGGTTGGCATGCTACCACCGAAGCTAGCCCAAATTATTATTAACCTTGCGGTTGGTTCAGGAGTTAGCAGTCAG
>CAZLKQ010000029.1:0-5576 GCA_964560175.1 uncultured Candidatus Saccharibacteria bacterium | reverse complement strand
AGGCAGTGGATTCTGGTTCCACGATGCGTAGGTTCGAATCCTACCACCCCAGCCAAGAGTTCCATACGTACGTGTATAGTTAATCATGTAAATTGGAGCAGTTATGCCACAGAACAGAGCAAATGAAGCAGTTATTGAGAGACTTATCGCGTGCATCAATGACCGCAAGGTGGAGGTAATGGATGAACTATTCCATGATGATGGCATCATGGACTGGCCGCAATCGGGAGAAAAAGTAGTCGGTGCCGAAAATAGACGTGGTATTTATGGGGCATTCCCACAGCTACCAAAGATTACTCCACGCAGAATGATCAGTGATGGTGACTTGGTGGTCGCTGAGGCTGAGCTGGATTATGGCAGTGGCTCAAAGTACCAAACGGTTTTTATTTTTGAGTTTAGACAGGGCAAAATAGCCAAAGAAACAGCCTACTGGAGTGATCCATTCGAAGCACCCGCCTGGCGCTCTAAATGGGTAGAAAAGAGTTAGTCAATACTCGGCAATAGTTCTAAACCGGTATGCTCATTCCTGGAAAGACGGCGAGTAGGCTTGTCAGGACTTTTTATTGTAGGTCACAGCGGTGCGGATGAGGAATCTTTTTAAGCGGTTCATGATGGCGATCCGACCTTCTTTTTGTTGCCTGCTATTGTGATATCTTCCCGGGTCCAGCTCAAAGAGGAGCGCGGTGTGCTTAAGGTCTGCGGCGATTGAACGGTGCTCCCTGGCGCAAAGCCAGAGCGTAATAGGCTAGTAGAATCGCTGCTAAACCGATAAGAACATAAGACCAGTTATCTTTTACTTTCTCAGGGAAAGATTTATCAGAGTTGTCCTCGTTGGCGGCGGCGCTTTGGTCAGTAGCCCCTGCTACGTTTTGATCGTCACTGGTGGCTTGGGTGGAAGCGCTGTCTCCGGTAGTGGAGCCGCCTGAGCTCGAATCGCCGCCACCAACGGTGTTTTGACTAACCAAGATATTTGGATCGCCGACAAGGCCGGATACATTGCCGGCACTGTCCAACGATTGAATGGCGTGGTGTCGATCGCTGCCAGCTGCAGTGTAGGTGAATGTCTTTGTCTCGCCCGGCGCAACACTAACTGTGCCGACTCTGGTGGACGAATTGGCGGTAAAGGTATTGCTAGCCGAAGAATAGACCAAAATACTAACTACATCGCTGTTGCTCGGAGCCGTAAATGTCAAAGTATATTCATTTCCAGATTTGGTAAAACCGGAGTAAGTCGGCTTGTTTGGCGCGGCCGTGTCGACTGTTACATTAGCACTGGGCGTTGTTTTCTCTTCGCTGCCATTGGTGCCCGTGAGATGGAATTCGAATGTTCCGTCACTGGGCACGGTAACATTGAAAGCACCGGAGTCGCCATAATCTTTTACAGCTGTAATGGTGCCAACTGATGTTCCATCTCGGAAGGCTTCGACAGTGATATCGTCATTCCGCTCTACAGACAAGGTCGTAAACTGTAAGTTAAAGGTTCTTGAATTTATTAAACTTTTAGGGGTAGACATATCCAGTTTCCAGTAATGACTCGCAAATACTGGAGCAGAAATCAAGACAACCATTAGTAGTGCTGCGCTAAGTAGTTTTTTCATCTTAGCTATCCTTTCTTCGTACGCGGTATTTTTCAAACAAGAAATAACCGCTACCAAACAGCAAAGGAGGCAGTACCGAAAACAATAAATTGTCGACTAATGATGTGCGCGGCAAGGTGCTAGCGCCAAGTACTTGTCCGCCGGAAAAATCGCCCGAGCTGTCGACACTGACTTTTGTACCGACAAAGGGAGTGGAAAGGAGGTTGACATTTTTACCCAAAACTTCGCCGCCCGCCGGCGATTCATTACCAGCCACAAAAGCAGCGTCCGGATAAGTACCTGGAGAAACCACATTTGCGATAAATGCTCGGTAGGTAAGTATCACGACTTCTCCAGGCAATAACGTACCGAGGAACCATTGGCCTGGAGAGCTGTAATTTGGACCACCCGTATCACCACAAGATTCACTAGCTCCCTCCACATCGGATTCAATATTGTGCTCAGGATTATTCGAAGTAGCTGTCCAGCTGCCTGGAACGTAGTTGAAGTTTTCTGGTGCTAAATCTGTCACACAGGTATTAAAAGTTGTGCCACCCTGAGAGTCATCACCTGGATTAGTGATGATTAAAGTGTAGGTGACAGTATCGCCGGTGATAGTTGGCTCTGGTCGGTTATTGGTCTTGTCGATGAGCAGTTCTACATCGTGGTAATTGCCAATAAAACATTCGATCTTCTCGCCAGGTCCAGGGTAGACGAGATAGTGGTTGTCGCCACTTGGCCGTCCTAGTTCGTTTCCTGGGTAGTTGCAGTCGGTATCTGACCAGTGCCAACCATCCTTGCCGTCCAAGCTTTCACTCAAAACATATGTTTTATTCGGCTTGAGGTCGCTAAAAGTGGCGACACCATTCTCATCTGTATGTTGAGTCTCATCATAATTATATCCATAGCAAGGATGGGTATAATCTAGATTAAGGGCTTCGATGTCGTTGACTAGACATTCGTCTTCGGCTTTGAGGTTTATATCCCAACCAGACAGAGTCGGCTCACCTTCGTCATAATGTCCGTTGCGGTTCAAGTCGTTGTACTTAGTGACCGACACCTCAGCATTTTTGCGATTGGTAAAGGTGCAGGTAATGTCGTCACCCGGCTCCAATGTGATCTGTAGCGGATTATAGACATGACCATTACCTTCTTGTTCTTGACCGTCGCAGGTAATATCTGTGAGCTTCCAACCCTCTATTTGGCCTTCAGAAACCGAATAACTACCTGGTGCTAGAGTGAAACTTTTATGATTGCTCAGGGCATTATTGTTGTCGTCATCTAGTTGAAAGTTGTGCAAAACTTGCTCGCTGTGGCTTAGCTGAAAGTGAAAATTCTGATGGCTATCGGGCTGGGCATCCTTGACAATGGTGAGTTTGGCAGTATCAATAACCGGCGGTTTGTCGACGTTGATGAACGTACATGTGACATTATCACCCGCTTGGAGCGTAATGTTTAGAACATTGCCTTGTAGTTCATATTCTTCCACGCCACTGCAATTGACATCATGGAGACTCCAGCCATCTTCAGGCCCTTCTGCAACCGAATAATCACCTGGTGCCAGGGTGAAAGGTTTATGGTTGCTTAAAGTAGGATTGTTATCGTCATCGAGATGGAAATTGTGCAAGACATGTTCGCCGCGGCGGCTCAACTGAAAGTCGAAGTCTTGGTGGCTATCGGGCTGGGCATCCTTGACAATGGTCAGGCTAGCCGGCTCGGGCTCCGCTTTGTTCTTGGCATTACAAAGGACGATATGGTGGTTTGTGTCTTTTTTAATTTCTATATTCAGAGGCTGAGTTCTACCATTGGGGTTAGCGCAACTCTTGCCTTCCTGGTCAGCGTCGTACCAGCCGACAAAATGATAACCGGCCACAGTGTTTTCGGTAACATTGTGAGAACCGGCAGGTATATCTTCTTCAATAGTTCCCATATCGCGTTCCGGTGTCTCTGAATCAAGTCCCCATTTGAAATCACTGGCATTTCCATTGACAAAAGTACCATCACCCTCGTTGTCAACTCGCTTGTCTACTCTGAGATCGCCAGCACCGTGCGGTTGGCATTCATCTTGTGCCGATGCGGGTGCTAGTGTAGCGACAGTCTCACAGTCTTCGGGATTATCGAAATTGTTTTGGGCATAGGCTTGGCTGATGGCGGCCAAAGGAAACAACAGTTGCCAAGCCAGGATAGTAGCTAACATTATCAGGTTGGCTAGTTTAGGGAGCGATTTTGTAGGGGTCTTTGGCATTGTGCTTCCTTGCATTTAGTGTGGCTCGGCGGGATTTGCGACCATAAATAAAAAACCCGTGCCCATTGCCACCCACGTGATTTGTTAAACTTTATTAACTTTTTATCTTAAATTTAATTGTACACACTTATTTGCAATATCCGCAATAGTAAACTTTGCATAACTAGTATAAACTGTAGGAAATCGAATAAAACAAACATGTTTGCACAAACGATTCAGAACTGGCTAATCCCACACCGCGGCAATCGGCACCAGCCGGCTGTATTAAGTGTCTCGTCACTCAGTATCTTCCTGGCAGGATTGTTGTTGTTGCAGTTGAGTTACAACTTTTCAGTTTCTGGTCGCTGGCAGGTGCTCAGTTATGCCGCCAACGTCAGCCAATCTGCCGTGGTTGGCGGTACCAACGATGAACGGGCCAAAGCTGGCTTGGCAACGTTAACCGAGAATTCGCTGCTCAATGCCGCCGCCCGGGCCAAAGCCGAGGATATGTTCACCAAAGGATATTGGGCTCACATCGCGCCGGACGGTACTGAGCCGTGGTACTTTTTCACCTCTGCTGGTTATAAGTACACTTATGCCGGTGAAAATCTGGCCAAAAATTTTCAGACTTCGTCTGGCGTGCTGGCTGGCTGGATGGCCAGTCCTGGCCACAAAGCCAATATTCTCAACACCAATTATCAGGATATCGGCATAGCAGTCGTCAATGGTGTATTGGACGGCGAAGAAACTACTCTGGTTGTAGCCATGTATGGTACTCGGGCCAACTCAGAACCAATTGTTTTGAAAACTACGCCACCAACAGAACAAGCTCAACCCGTAGAAGCCCAGTCGCCACAACCTCGAGCCGCGACAAATGCTGCGGTCGAATCTTCGGAGCAAGCACCGACTGAAACCAAATACGGGCTAAGCCATCCGCTATTTTTCTCTGGTACGATGGGCTGGGGTCAGTTGATTTCGCTCGGTGTCAGCGGATCACTAATGCCGATCTACGTCATGACACATATAAGGATGCTCAAAAAGAAACTCCACAAGGCATCCAAAACGCTCTATCGCCGCCGATTGCTGGAATTGGCTGGTCTGGTCACATTGATAGGCACATTAATTCTTGGCGGCTGGGGCAGCGTCGGCTGATCAGGCGATGCAGTATGATTAGAATGAGAAATTTGAAAGGAAAGCATGGCAGATTATTTTGACGTAGTGTTCTACGCGCTAATTGGCGGTTTGTTCTCGATTATTGGTGGGGTTTTGTTGCTGATAAATAAAACAGTGGCCCGGCAGGTCAGCCGGCTGGCCACGCCGTTTGCGGCCGGCGCTTTGCTCGGTGCGGCATTCTTTGATGTTTTACCCGAGGCTCTGGAAAATGGCGCGCAAAATTCGGCATTCCGCTGGGTAGTAGCCGGCATCTTGATCTTTTTCATGCTCGAGCAGTATTTGCACTGGTTTCATCATCACCACGAACACCGCTCCGACCACTCCAAGCGGCCGACTGCGCAGTTGATCATCATCGGCGATACACTGCACAATGCTATTGACGGCATGGCGATCGGCGCGGCCTTGCTGATCAATGTGCCGACCGGCATCGTGACCGCTCTGGCTGTGGCCGCTCATGAAATCCCGCAGGAGATCGGCGATTTTGGTTTACTGCTAAAACTCGGTTGGCGTCGATTGGACGTTTTAAAGGTTAACGCGTGCAGCGCTCTGGCGACGCTGGTTGGCGCGCTGATAATTTTCTGGTTGGGCCGGGAGCACTCTTT
>CAZLKQ010000028.1:0-5637 GCA_964560175.1 uncultured Candidatus Saccharibacteria bacterium | reverse complement strand
CCAGTCAATATTTTTTGTCTCAATCAAATTTGTGACAAAACCCCCTGTCTAGATGTGAATAACTTGTGGATTTATTGTGGGTTCAGGCAGACGCGCGCCTTGCCTCCGAATTAACTAAGGAGGACTGAGATGAGTGAACGTCAACATATTTATGAGCTGGTCGCCGAACCGATTGCTATTGATCTGGGCACGGGTGATGTAAGTTCAGCGATGCAGACTTTTTTGGAATTTTTACAACTTCCAGAAGAGTTCAAAACACAAATAATATATGAAGGTGATGGTAGACGACGCAACACTTCAGCTGGCTATTCACATAGCTCATATGAAGCAGCAAAAGGAGTGATCGATACCAACAAAGACAATAAGCACCTTTTTCAATACACGCCCGACATCTGGACTAAGTTTGAAGCAAGCAAAGTCGATTGGCCTCGTGAAGCAAAAGAATTTCTGGATGTCGCACGAGATGTCTGGGAGATTTCCAGACAGGCCGAAACAAATTACCTCAGCAAATATGAAGATAAATTCCCGGGGTTGGTCGGTCTACATCTGCCCCAGGATGGCGTGACCAATAACCATTTACGATTTTTGGCCTATGAGCCGGGTGTCGAGGGTAATCTAGCTCGAGGACATTACGACAAATCAACCGGCACAATTGCAATAGCGGAGAGCTGTGGCGGTCTAAGATTGGGGGTGAATGACTCCGACTTAGCGCTCTACCAGCGTGATCATAATGAGCCTGTGTTTTTCCATGGTCTGGGCTGGACAAAACTTCATAAACAGCTGGGTAGATTGTCGACTGAACTACCTGCCTGGCATGATGTAGTGGAGACGGATGCACCTAAGGTTAGTGATGAGATACTACGTTGGGCCCTCATCTACTTTATCAATCCGGCATATCTGGACACCGCACCGACATCTGTCGAGACTCATACACCGTTATCGCTAGAGGCGCAAATATCGGCTTAAACTTCTAGTTTGATAGAGGGTCCCATGGTGGTGGTCAGGTAGGCTGATTTCAGATAAATACCCTTGATTGAGGCGGGACGAGCTTCCTTAACGGCATCGATCAAGGCCTGGGCGTTTTTGACGAGATCGGCACTCACAAAGCTGGTTTTGCCCAGTGCCACATGTACGATGCTTTGTTTGTCGACTCTGTATTCAACCTTGCCACCTTTGGCTTCTTTGACAGCCTGGCCGACGTTTTTGGTGACAGAGCCACTCTTTGGATTTGGCATCAGGCCCTTGGGCCCGAGTAGCTTGGCAAATTGCCCAAGTTTGGACATCATTTCTGGAGTAGAGATCAGCACGTCAAAGTCAATTTGCTCTTTCTTCAGTAGATCAAGTAACTCGTCTCCATAGGCCAGGTCAGCACCGGCTGTTTTGGCTGCTTTGACGTCTTCTTCGTTACCATAAACGGCAATCCGGACACTTTTGCCAGTTCCGCCAGGTAATACCACGCTGCCACGGATGTTTTGGTCGGCTAGTTTCGGGTCAACATTTAGATTGAAATGCAACTCGAGAGATGCGTCAAAGTTCACCGTAGAAGTCTTCTTGGCCAATTCAACGGCTTCGACTACGTTATATTGTTTCTCACTGTCAATCAGCTTATGTGCTGCCTTGTACTTCTTGCTTCTTCGTTCAATTTTCGGGCGAGCCTGAGGTTGAGGCTTGTGTTTGGGCTTTTCGGTCTCGACCTCTTCACCTTTGGTCTTACGTTCTTCCTTAGCTTCTAGTTCTTCAGCTTCAGCTAGTGCCTTAGCGCTGCGTTTACCGGCCTTGGCAGTTTTCTTTTCAGGCTCAACGCTAGGACTTTCTGTCTCATCAACTCCGTCAACTTCAGGAACTGGCTCGTTTTCATCCTCTAATTCTTCGACTTTTTCAGGTTTCTTTTGCTTGGCCTCGGCTTCTTCCTTTGCTTCATGTAATTTGTCTTCGATTTGGCTGTCACTCAGGCCGGCTTTAGCGACTTCGATAGACTCTTCCATCTCAGAAATCTTGCCTTTGTGGTCCAGTTCCAAACCCAAGGCTTTGGCTTCGTCTATCAAATCTTGTTTTTTCTTAGCCATTTAGACTTGTCTCTCTTCTATTAAACTTCTTGCGCGCTCAATTGCCACCAGCAATTCCGTAGCTAGTCGATTATAATATCGAGCTGTGTCCATGTCTTTTTCAGCCATAGCACCTACAAAATCAATCTGATCCGGATTATTTGCCAAGCTGATAGCTAAATTCTCCTGCCAGGTTTTTAGTTCAACTTTTTCGTGTGTATCGTTCGTCATTATTGTCCTTTCGTGGTTCAAGCGGTCTAATTGACCTCCCACAAATTAATTTCCTATTTCAAATCATCCGTTACAGGCTCAATGTTTTGTTGACCGGTCATTTGGGCTTTGACTTCAGGATGGTCGGTAAACCATTTGTTTATCCGTGCAGCTTCCTCCTCTGCTGTTTCAACACCGAATCTGGGTAGGGAGGTAGCCACAGCTACTTCTTCGGCAAACCTATCCACATCGCCCTCTCTGGCAGCATTAACTGCATCGGCGAAATGGCCAAACGATCCTAAACCACCATCAGCAAATTCGCCCATCAATTTCTCTCACTTACGTCATGAATATTGGGAATTAGATCTAACACACCAGTCTCCTTCATAAGTCTGTGACATAGCACCCTCTCGGCATCTGTTAGTGAGTTATCAAGATCGGGGTTTTCACTCAATGCCATAAAAATAACTTCACCTCGCTCAACTAATTCTCTTTGTAATTCTTCTTGTCTTGTTTTTGCAACTCTTGCTGCCTCCAGCCAGCCTTTAAATACCCTTGGTTTACCCGCAAGATCATGAGCCATGTTTAATTGACTATCGAAAGATGATTCCGAGGTCATTTTTCTACCTCGACGCCCATGCTACGGGCGGTGCCAGCGACGATTTTCATGGCTGACTCGACAGTGTCGCAATTTAAATCTTTCAATTTGGCCTCCGCAATTTGCTGGAGCTGCGCTTTTGACAATTTGCCTACTTTTTCTTTTTGCGGCACACCAGAGCCCTTCTCGATTCCGAGTGTTTTTCGGATCATGTCGTCGACCGGAATACCGGTGACTGTGAATGTGAAACTACGATCGTCGTAGATCTGGACTTTGACGCCGACCAAACCTTGCATTTCCTTCGTCTGTTCGTTGAATGGATTGATAAAATCCTGGGTGTTGACTCCATATTGGCCAAGGATTGAACCGACAGGTGGAGCCGGAGTGGCTTTACCGCCCTCAATTTTCATCTTTAGATTGGCAACAATTTTCTTAGCCATTGAAAATCTCCGATTTTCGAGCTGAAGGTGAAAAGTTAAAAGTTTCTAAAGTTATTTCATATATGAATAACCTTTGTCTTGTTTTTTGCGCCTTAACTTTATGAACATTCGACTTTACAAACTTTATGAACTTCATTTTAGACTTTCTTTACCTGGAGGCCGTCGAGTTCGACTGAGGTTTCGCGGCCAAACATATTGACCAAGACTTTGATCTTGCCCTTTTGCTCATCGATCTCGTTGACCGCGCCGTCAAAGCCTTTGAATGGCCCATCGATAATATTTACGACTTCACCTTCAGCAAAATCCAGTTTGTGCGTAGGATCTTTGACACCCATTCTCTTCTTTATCTTGTCCATTTCATCTTCAGAAACAGGTGTCGGAGTGTTGCCTGAGCCGACAAAACCGGTCACATTTGGAGTGTTGCGCACCACGTACCAGGCATCGTCGCTCATTTTCATATTGACCAGTACATAACCCTGGAAAATGCGCTTTTCGACGATTTTTCGCTTGCCGTTCTTGATTTCGATCTGTTTTTCCTTTGGCACGACGACTTCAAAGATCTTGTCGCCCATCTCCAGAGAGTCGATGCGTTGTTTGATAGATTCGGCTACTTTTTCCTCGTAGCCGGAATAGGTGTGGATGGCATACCAATACTTTTCAGTCGACGTAGTAGGGGCGTGTATCGGATTCATTGTAGTCTCATATCTTTTCTAGTAACTTATTCAGACCAAAATCAACGACCACTACGAAACCGGCAAATACGAATGAAAAGACGACCACCGCAACAGTCAACTTCCAGGTTTCAGCTCGTTTCGGCCAGTTAACTTTTTTGAATTCCTGGCCCACACCGACTAAATATCTGCCGATTGGCCGCAAAAGTGGTCGGATAGGGTAAGCAATAGTCCAGAGGATTCTGCCTACTACCAAAAGCAGAGGCTTGAGTGCAATTTTCCAGAGAGAGCCGGCAACCCGCCTAGCAAAGCCGTTGAGCTTTGATATCTGCTGCGAGAGTTTTTTGGCTCCTGATTGTTTCTTGGTCACTAATTTTTTCCCTTAGATACTTGCACAATTAAAAAAGAGCCTAATCTGGCTCGTTACTGTCAATACTACAGGCTGACACCAGAGGTGTCAACCGACATTTACCATTTGAAAAAGGAGTCACCTTTTACAGATGGAGAAATTACAATTAAGATTGTTTGCCTTGTATTGGTGGTGCAATTGACAGTGGCAGATCGAGATAAAAAACCGAGCCCTTGTTGAGTTCCGATGTCAGACCAACAGTACCCTTCATCCGTTCTGCTAATTTCTTTGAGATGTACAAACCTAGTCCTGTACCCTTGTGGGCCTTGGTGCGGAAATCCTCGCTACGCCAGAATTTTTCGAAGACGTGGTGCTGGTCGCTGAGACTGATACCTGCACCAGTATCGGTTACTGCAAAACGGATGCCGGTCTCAGACGGAGCAACCGAAATAGTAATAATTCCGCTGTCACTGTATTTGATGGCATTGGTGACGAAATTTTGCAAGATCTCCTTGACACGGTAGCTATTGGATTTTATGGATTGGGGGGTTGATTTGATAACCGAACTTTTCAATTTGAGGCCCTTAGCTTCAGCTTCTTTGATATGAGTTTCTGTTAGCTCCTTGACAATATTGGCAGGTACGACTTCTTCGATCTGGGCGTCAAGGTCGCCTCGCTCGGCGTGCGCCAGAGTCGTGATGTCGTTGACCATATCGGCCAGGAACAAAATGCTGTGATGCGACTGCTCTAGGTTCTCCAGAACTTTGCCCTGATCCTTGATAACGTTTGGCAGCATGGCCGTCGAAATATTGGCTTCGAGTATAGCAATCGGTGTCCTCATCTCGTGAGATACGACGGAGATAAATTCGTCTCGTTGCTCTTCGATTGATTTTTCCTTGGTGATATCGCGCAGCAACATGATAAAACCATCGACTCCTTCATCGCCAAAGCCTCTCTGGATTTCGGCCACGCTGACGTAGAGATTTAAGTATTCTGTCTCACTAATTTTGAGCAGTAAATCATCACGTTTGACGATAGTTTGAGCCTTTTTGGTTTGGTCAAAAATATTGATCGGCTTGCGGTCCTTGGTATAGATCTTTATGATATCGGCAATCGGCCGTTCGTCCAGTGTCAGATTGGTATTAAGCAGATCCAGCGCAGCACCATTGTAGACCAAGACTTTCTCATCCTTATCAACGGCAATTACTGCATCAGCCATGCTATTTATGAGTGATTGCAGACGCAAGTGCTCGACAGAGGCATAGCGACTGACCCGCACCAGATCACCACGCTCCTTGGTGTTAAGGTCCTGGAGCCGCTGAAA
>CAZLKQ010000027.1:0-5698 GCA_964560175.1 uncultured Candidatus Saccharibacteria bacterium | reverse complement strand
TGGCGTGGAGTTCGTCGAGCAACCTCGGGCTGAGCGTCTGGTCGGCATTGACACCGATTACCATTTTGCGCGGCGTCATGGCGTCAGTTATCTTGGTTTCCGATAATGTCAGAGCGTGTTCGACAATCCGCTGTTCACTCGGTGTGATTTTGCTCTGTTCGTGTTGAGTGTGCTCTTCGACCATTTTCACCAGCTCTTCTTTGCTCATATGAGTAGGTAGTTCGTGGCCGATCCAGTGATCGATAAATTTGGCAGCTGGCCTGATGACCGGTCCGGTTAGCTTCATGATCAGTCCAATCAACCCGGCGAACGGTGAGGCGTACTTCAAGCCGTAGCGGCTCATGGTCGCTTGGGGTAAAATCTCGCCAAAAATCGTGATGAAGATGGTAGCCAGAATCACTGCCACAAAGCTCGGTGTCAGGCTATCGAGCAAGACGCTGATACCGGCGTTGACGGCAATATTGGACAAAACCAGCGTAATCAACAGCTGGGTGCCCTTCTCACGCAGCGGCAGAAGCTTGGCAGCCCGATGATCACCCAGCTCAGCTTTGCGGCGCAGGGTCTGGGCATTCTGGCTGAATATACCCAGAGTCAGACCGGCAAACATCCCGGACAAAGCTAGCAGCACAAATAAAGCAAGAATTATCATCTACACCAAATTATAGCGTGATATCATATTATTCATGAGTTTAAGAACACATCTCGAAATAAAGTTTCCGGCTCAAACAGTCGAGTTTTTGGCTACAAAGCTCTCAGAACTCGTCAACGTATCTATAGATATGCTTCCTCGCCCTTCAAGCTTTTCGCTCAAAAATCGAGCAGTTTTAACATCGGAAATTATTTCGAGATGAGTTCTAAGGGATTTTTGGCAATAATTGGTGTGATCATCGCTGTCGGTCTCGGCGTAATTATTTTCGCTGGGCAAAAAGACAATACCACTCCTGTTGATAGCCAGTCTTTGGCAAAGGTCCAAGTTGATGATCATGTCACCGGCAAAGCGGACTCGGAAGTGGTTTTCATCGAGTACGGTGATATGGAATGTCCATTTTGTGCCCAATACGACCCATTGGTGGTGGCCCTCGAACAAGAGTACGGTGATCGTGTTGCCTTCGTTTTCCGGCATTTTCCGATCCCGACGGCTCACCCCCGAGCTATTCAGGCTGCCAGGGCAGTCGAGGCGGCCGGTCGGCAAAACGCCTTTTTCGAAATGCTACACTTTTTATATAGTGAACAGTCGAGTTGGGATACAAAAAGTAATCCCGACATTGACGCCAAAGCTGCATTCGAAGCTTATGCAACCGAAATGGGACTAAATATTGACCAGTTCAGAAGCGACGTTGCCGATAGTTCACTGTTAGAATTTATAAATAGTCAGAGTAGCCAAAGTTCAGCTTTTAGTGTCGAATCGACGCCAACATTTATCCTCAATGGCAAGAAACTAGAAAAGGTCGCGTCCTACCAAGACTTCAAAGATGCACTGGACGCAGCACTGGCTAGCGCTGAAGCTTCGCAGACCACTGATACTACTCAGTAGAGAAACGGCAAACGTTCGTGGTGCACACTGATGCGCTGCCTACGGGTACGCACAAAACGTACTTTGACTGACATAATTTTTCCCTCTCACACATTTTTGTTTTTGCAATTTCTATGCAATGGGAACAATTCTCGCAGAAATGGACTCATCTGTCAATGCGAAACGAGTTGCCAAAAGTTTATTTACCGCAATGGCCGCTTATACAAGGCCGGCACCAGCCTTTTTCACCGACGTCTTTTGGGCCATCACCACAATTCACACAATTGCCGGTTTTTTTGAACGCGCCGTACCACTCCTGCCTTTCGCCCAATATTGACGCTAGTAGCCCGCCGCAAGCTATCCAGTCCAGTTGATTGCGATTTGATATTTCAGCTGCAGCCAATAGTGTCTCGTCCACAGAAAATTCGAGCAGTGACTCGGCCCAGACCAGATCATCGGCACTGATCAAATTAGCCGCGCGATCCGGATTAAACTTCACGAGCAACAGTGTCAGCAAACCCCGTTCATATTCGTCGAGCAAGTCGCCGGCTCTATCTGGATCCAATAGACCAAGTTGCAATTGCTCGCCAACATCGCGCACGACCTCCACGAAATCATCGATGTAGACTCGGGCCTCCAGCTCCAACCAAAGTCTGGCCACTTCAATTTCACTATAGTCAGTATCTGGATCGTCCTCGGCTAAGAGGCCCCCGATCGTGGTCTCAGGAGATACCCTACGCTGATTTATACCCTCCGCGCCATTGCCGTGGGGGACATTGAAGTTATAGAGGATCAACTTGCGATCGGTTCGGCAATATAGGCGTTTCATCAGATACCGAAGCTCCGGGTGATAACCGTGAGCAGCAGCCAGGTGGTCGTCGACATCGGGATGTTTGGAGTCTTCGGCCAGCATCTCGCCCGGTTGCATCCGGTCTAGTACCTCGACCTGAGTATGATGTTCGATCAGGCGTCTTTGGCTTTCAAAGTCCGCCACTGGGATCTGGAGAGCCGCCCAGGTCTTCTCATGCATCGGCCGGCCGTCGAAATCGATCACGACGCCTGTCTCGTCAACATTACGCTCCCAGACGGATAAGTGAGGCAAACCGATAGCCTCGAAAGCCTTGGTCATGACCTGACTGCGCACGTAGGCTTCGGCGGCTTCGCCGTGTTCTACCAGTACTTGCGCTTCGTGTAACCTCTGCATTACCCCTCCTCGCCCATCTAAACTTTTGAAAAAGTTTGGCGGGTAAAATAAAAAACCGCTCTCCGAGCGGTTGTAAAAAATCCTTGTTCTAGACTCCTGCTCGGGATCAACAAAATGTTACCATCGGACTTTAACCGTTGCGGCACAGCTCCGGAGTTTCACCGGATTCCATAACATTCTTTGGCAATTTGTTAAGTATCCCCAGAGTACGCCGCCGTGGCAATAATCGCAATTACTTTTTTTGTCTGACTTTGCGAGCTTCGAGAGTGGTGTGCAATTTGCGGAATTGATCTTGCAGCTCATCGAGCTGCTCATCGGTCAATTCCTCGAGATCAACCAAAGCACTGCGTGCGCCCTTTGTGGCACTGAGTAGTTCATCGAGTTTTAGCTGCATGGCTCGGGCATCGCGGTTTTGGGTGTTTTGGATCAAAAAGACCATCAGAAATGTCACTATGGTCGTGCCAGTATTTATGACTAGCTGCCAGGTGTCAGAAAATCCGAAAAGCGGACCAGTCAAAGCCCAGGTGAGGATAATTGCCAGAGAAAAGACGAATGCTCTGGGTTGGCCCATAAGATTCGATACTTTGACTGCAACTCTGTGGAATAATTCATTCATATCTTTAGACGAATTATACCAGTATTATTAGTGTATGTTAGATGAGATCGCGAAACTCGGCACAATTCTGGGCATCTGGGCTCACCCGGATGACGAGACTTGGTGTATGGGCGGCTTGATAGCCGGCGCCCGGGTAAATGGCCAGCGGGTGGTCTGTGTGACGGCCACCAAAGGCGGAGCTGGTGTCCAAGACGTGACCAAGTGGCCAATCGACCAACTGCCTGCCATCCGAACCCGAGAGTTGGAGGAGTCACTGAAAATATTGGGCGGAGTGGAGCACCAATGGCTGGACTACATTGACGGCCGATGCAAAGACGTCGATATAAACAAAGCGGTTGCCAAACTCAAAAAAATCATCGAGACAGTGAGACCAGACACTATTGTGACTTTTGACGCGAAAGGCCTGACTGGCCATCCCGACCACAAAACTGTCTGCGGTTGGACAACCAGGGCTCTGGCATCAGCTCAACTGCCGAAAAAACCTAGACTGCTGCAGACTGTGGACAGCAGGGATTGGTATGAAAAGTCCGGCCGGGCTTTCGATAAAAAATTCAATATCTATTTTGCAACCGATCAGCCATCATTGGCGTTTGAGCGAGATATGGCTGTTTGTTTGCGACTGGACAAAAAAATGCTGGCAGTCAAATTGGCCGCACTAAAAGCGCACCACTCGCAAACAGAAAAACTTTTTGCGATAGGCTTGGATCAAGAACTTGAGGATAAATTCGCAGTAGAAGGATTTTTAGACAATATCCTACAAGTTTAGTTTTAATATAGGTATACAATTAATGAAGTAAATAAGGAGTAATAAATGTTATCCAATTCACCAGTTTCAGCCACATTAGGTACAAAAAATATGGACAACGCTAAGAAGTTTTATACTGAAACACTAGGGCTCTCACAAGGAGAAGCTCTCCCTGGCGGGGTAATGTTCAAATGTGGCGGTGAAACGAATATATTTGTTTATGAAGCCGCCGGAGCAGGGTCTTCGCAAACCACATCAGCCGCCTGGATGGTTGACGATTTTGATTCCGTCTTAAATGATCTGAGATCTAAGGGAGTAAAGTTCGAGGATTATGATATGCCAGGACTAAAAACCGAAAATGGGGTAGCTGTCCAAGAAGGCATGAAAGCTGCTTGGTTCAAAGATCCGGACGGTAATATTCTAAATATTGTTAGTGCAAGTTAAATAGGTTTTCCACAGCCGTTTAACTAAAAATCAGCCGGATTTGACGAGTAGCTATAATAGGTAGTTGGAAGAGTGTGAGGTGAAAGTCATTACTTTTCCGCGGAGCAGGCCCACCGGCCTGCTTCGTTTTGTGCACGCATTTCGAATTCCCATAGCACCAGTGACTTCGGTAGTTTCCGTTTGGCTGCTAGTCGAGTTGAGTTTTAGGCTTGTTTTTTGGGTAGCGTCATGAGCTTGACCAGACCCCAGCCGACCAGTAGGTAGACTACCATTGCAACGGCTGTTGAGGTCTCAAATACCGCTCTAACGATATCGCCCTCAGCTGTTGGAGTACTGAAGATACCTCGGAATGGCGCGTTGAACAGGCCACTAATGTTATAGATGAAATCAACAAAACCACTACTAGGGTTGGCACCGAACATTTTGAGTACAAAACGAACAGCCAATACTACTTCCACGACTCCTACGACGTACCAGACGCCATTGGCTACTGTGGATCGGGTATCTTCACTTGAGCTACCCGAAGTTTTCTGTCGTACCACCTGCGTATCACCACGCTGTGAAACTTGGGTTTCTTTTACGTTTTCTTCTGTATCTACCATAATATATCTCCTATTTATTATATGTTTCTTATTCTAGGCTCATATGCATAAATCCTGCAACAATTGCTAGCGTTCATAGATGATGGCACTATCGGTAAAGTCGGTTACTTGATTTCCAGTTTTGCTGGGAAAGGCTTGGAACTTCAATTTGCGCGGGCCAATCATTTGAGCCAATACTGTGCCTTTCACAACGTGTCCAGGGCGGCCTTTGAGGTCAGTGTAGGGTCGCATCCGATCCCACGACTGGTTTGTGGAGGTACGATAATGATCGATCTCCACTAATTCATATTTGATTAGTTCGCCCTCGCCGATAACGGCCGGATCCGGCTCGCTTCCTTTGACCGCAAATTGCTGGGACTGCCCACCATAATCACCGATCGAGACTATGATCATTGCCGGGTCTAACGAGTCGGGCACGATGGAGAGATGTGCTCGCCACGGGGCCGGGTTGCTACCGCCAGTTTCGCCGAAACCATTATTCCCTTCTTTGAACCACGTGCCTACAAGTTTGCTGTCTACGTCGTAGTCGAGTTTACCTGCTCTTGGTTCGGCTTGGCGGGGGTTTAGAGCCAGT
>CAZLKQ010000026.1:0-6070 GCA_964560175.1 uncultured Candidatus Saccharibacteria bacterium | reverse complement strand
GGCCATGAGGAAATGTAGAGTAAATCCCTGAAACCTATGATCTCTAACCTAAAACCTAACCAATTAGTGTAAACTGATTGAGTAATTATATGATCGAAATTATCACACTCATCGCCAGTGTCTCGACATTGGCAACGGTGGCGTGGTTGGCTCAAAGCAGCAAACCCAAAACGTCAAATGGCGGCACGAAGCTGGTTATTGACACCTCGACTCTGATGGACGGACGAGTTGTCGAACTAGCCCGGGCCGGCTTTTTGAGCGGAACAGTCTATCTGCCGACCGGCGTAATGGGCGAACTCCAGCAGATCGCCGATGGCAGCTCTAGCTTGAAACGTGAGCGTGCCCGGCATGGGCTGGATATCTTGAGGGAATTGCAAAATACCGACGGCATCTCTGTACAGCTGGTCAACTCCGACGACCAGAAGCCAGTCGACGACACCTTGCGCGAGCTGGCTCTGAGCAATTCAGCGGCTCTACTCACAAACGATCTGAACCTGGCCAAGGTAGCCAAACTCGAGGAAATCAAAGTTCTAAACATGAATGAGCTGGCCCAAGCATTGCGACCCCTCCGCATACCTGGCGAACGCGCCGAAGTAAAAATCATCCAAAAAGGCGCAGAGCGCGACCAAGGTGTTGGTTATTTAGATGATGGGACTATGATCGTCGTCGACCACGCCGCCAAACGAATTGGCGATGTGGTGCAGGTAAGTGTCACCCGTACGCTGCAGACCAGCGCCGGCAAAATGTGCTTCGCCGATATTGTAAATGACCAAGAAAATAGAAAATCTAGTAACTAACCTGGTTTGATTCACCACCATTATTTGACTTTGCTTTTGCAACCCCACTCGCACCTGAAGGTAGAGTCTCATATTTTCTATTGTTACCAGTAGACACGCACGTTGAAGGTGTAATAGGTCCGAAACAAAACTGATAGCTACTAGCGCCAAGATAGTTGCTCCACTTGAACTTATGGAAGCTACCACTGATCCCCTCGTAGCTTAACGACATTGTTTCTGCACCCAAGACAGCTGGCAAAGCTTTATCCTCTTGAACTTGATAGTAACCCTCATCTGTCAGTACCACGCTGGCGGTGGTTCCTGACGCCGGGGCAGTCACACTGTATGTTCCATTAGTAGATACGCTGACAGCACCCCCTGCGATGATCTGGCCGTCGACTTTGAAATCCAGTTGCTTCAGTGGGAATTTACCTTGCATGATGGTGGCTTCAAATTTATATTGGCCGTCGGGTTGTGGGGTAATGTTAAAATTTGTGATCTTTGGTTGAGCATCGGAGCAACTGTGGGCATCATCATTTTCGGTTGGTTTGGCACTGATCCCGCCTTGCCTACCCAGTGATGCCGCATAAGCTTTGACTGGCGGACTCCAGCGACCGTAAGACGGATCGCCCGGCGGGATTTCAGCGTCAATGCCGCCGACTACAACTTCCCGCTTGGCGCCAGCTGGCGTGCAGTCGGTAGCCAATTTGCCTGACACTATGTCGATGGTGAATTTCTCAGTGCCGGATGAATCAGGCGCTGTGTACCAAGCGGGAAATATATCGGTGACGCGGTTGCCGCCAGTTGCTTCATCCGGCGCCCGACCGGTATAGCGATCAAGGGTTACTTCCTTAACACCGGCCGGCCGTTCAAAGTTCTTGCATTCTCTGCCTTTTAGCGCCTCACTCATAAAATCATTGAATAGCGGGCCGGCCATCAAGATCGAATATTTTTCCATCGGCAGGTTGGCATGATGGCCTACCCAGACCCCGGCTGAAAGGCAGGTGGCCGAGCCCATCGTCCAGGCATCGCGGCGGCTTTGCGTCGTACCGGTTTTGGTAGCCACCTGGACACCCGGAAAATCCAGGAGTCTGCCCAAACGGCCCAATAGCGGCTGCTTGGCACCGACGTCGCTGAGAGTATTGGCAATGATGTAGGCAACTTGCTCATCCATAACCCGCTTGCCATCATCCGTCCATTCATCGACGACTTGGTTTTGGGCATTGGTAATCTTCGTCCACAGAGCCTGGCTGTGATGCATTCCGCCATTGGCGAAGCTTTCATAACCATTGACATGCTCGGCGAGTTTTAATTCGGCGGTTCCCAAGCCGAAGGCCAGTCCGTGTTTGGCTGGATCCAGATCAGAAGACACTAAGCCGACATCACGCCAAGTATTCATGACATTTTCCAGTCCAGCGATATAGAGAGCTTTGACGGCCGTCAGGTTGCGTGATTCGGCCAAGGCAGCCCGAACCGGCATGGCACCTTTAGTTCGATTGTCAGAGTTTTCCGGTACATAGTTGCCGCCAAAGTCGGTCCGCAGATCATACAGGATACTGCCTGCTCCATAATTTCCCTTCATCAAGGTGGCGTAGGTGTAGGGTTTTATGGACGAACCGGGTTGGCGCAAGGCTGTAAAGGCAGCGTTATAACGTCCAAATTCAGGCTCATTAAAGTCGCGTCCGCCGACTGCCGCCAGAACCTGGCCGGTTAGCGGGTCACTGGCGACGACCGCGGCGGTGTCACCGCCATCCCTGATGATTGCGCCGATGTTTTTGGCAACGGCCGCTTCAGCTTTGGCTTGCAGATCCATGTCGACGGTAGTGATGATTTTCCAGCCGGCTGTCGCGACGGTCTGAGCGCCGTACCTTTCCTCTAACCGACGTTGAGCTTCGAGCACAAGATATGGCGCTTGGATATTGCGGTAGGCCTTAAAATTCTTGTTGATCTTGGCTAGAAAGTCTACGGCCTTGGCAGCCTCGGCTTCCTCGGCAGTGATGTAGCCCTGCTCTTGCATCAGACCGATAATGTAGTGGGTGCGGCCGATCAGATCATCGACGTTCTCGCCATAAGGTGAATAGTAGGTCGGTGCTTGGGGTAGTGCCGCCAACATGGCTGATTCTTCTATAGTGAGCTCCAAGGCCGGTTTGCTAAAGAAGCTCTGGGCGGCGGCTTCGATACCGTAGGCGGTGCCTCCGTAGGGGATCTCATTTAGGTAAAACCCGAGGATCTCATCTTTGGTGTAGAGCCGTTCCATCTCAAGCGCCAGGATGGCTTCCTTGATTTTGCGCTCAAAGCTCCTCTCGTTTGTCAGCAGGGCATTTTTCACAAACTGCTGGGTGATCGTCGAACCCCCCTGAGTACGTTTTCCTAGCAGGTTATTGATGCTGGCTCGCAAAAGCCCGGTCAGGCTGAGACCCTGGTGTTTGTAGAAATTTTTGTCCTCGATAGCCACGGCCGCAAACTTTGCCGGCTCAGATATCTTGTCAAATTCGACTACGCTGCGGTTTTCATCACCGTAGACTGAATAGAGCAGTACTGCGCCGGAGCGATCATAAAATTTGGTGGCTTGGGTATCAAACCGGAACTCGCCGGTTTTAGGCAACTCCCGGGCGTAGTAGGCGTAAATTAGGCCCATGAAAAGTAGTAAAACGGCGAAGCCGAAGGCCGCTACTTTACTGAACAAGATGGCGCCTTCACTGTTAAACCAAAAGCGGTATTGCCGCCGAGGATGAAGCCACCAGATAAATCTGTGGAGTTTGCCTGGCGGAGCATCGCGGAAAAATTCTTTCATGTAACGATGAGTCCGTCCGAAACCACCCCGTCTGACCTTTTTGGCACCACCGCCGAGTTTGTGTAAGCGCGAGCTGCTATCAGCAGCTCTTGGCTTGCGCAGCTTCAATAGACTCCAAACTTTGGGACTCGAGGTGACTTTGTTGGGATCAAGAGATTTCCGTGCGCGTCTGAACATGTCGAAATTATACCACTAAGAACTGCTCTTTACTCTGAGGAAAGGGCAAATGAAAAGTCTTTTTTGGAGCTGCCGACTTCGATAACATCACCGGCCTTGTATTCTTCCGACAATAACCCGTGGGCCAGCCGGTCCTCGATCTCGTCCTGAATAGCCCGTCGCAAAGGTCTAACGCCTCTGGCGGAATCGTAGCCGATCTCTAATAGCCGCCGCTTAGCAGCGTTTGACAATTTAATTGCCAGGTTTTTACCTCCGATCCGGCCACCAAGTTCAGCTAGTTGTAGCTCGAGAATCTCACTAGCATTTTTCCGAGTCAGCGCCCGAAAGACGATGATTTTATCAATTCGATTCAATAACTCCGGCCGCATCAGCAGTTTCAACTCCTCGAGGACTTTTTCACGGTTTTCTTCATGCATTTCATCGAGCTGGACGGCTTCTTTTTTACCGGAAACCGCAAAGCCATAACTGGCTTCTTTTTGCAACAGAGTCGCTCCGACGTTACTGGTCATGATGACGACGGTATTGGTGAAGTCAACTCGCCGTCCTTTGGCGTCGGTCAGATTGCCGTCTTCGAGAATTTGCAGCAGTATATTGAAAACCTCGGGGTGAGCTTTTTCGATTTCATCAAAAAGCACCACGCTGTATGGCTGACGGCGAATCTTGTCGGTCAGTTGTCCGCCATCGTCATAGCCGATATAGCCAGCAGGCGCTCCAACCAGGCGGGCTACCGTATGCCGCTCACTGAACTCCGACATATCAATTTTGATCAGTGCCATTTCATCATGAAATAGCTCACGGGCAATCACACGGGCCAGTTCGGTTTTTCCCACCCCGGTCGGGCCAAGGAAAATAAACGAGCCGATTGGCCGGCGAATATCAGAAACCCCAGACCGATTGCGCCGAATGGCTTTGGCCACCTCGCCGACCGCTTCGTCTTGGCCGACGATGTGTTTCTTTAAATGAGATTCCAAATTCAGGAGATACTTGGCTTCGCGTTTTTGGACTTTGGCGGCTGGCACGCCGGTAATCCGGGCAACCACCCGGCTGATGTCGTCAACGGTAACTTTCATCCTGGAGCCAACCTTGGTCTTAGCTTGTTGGGAGGCTAATTTGGCTCTGAGCTGGGCAATTCTGGTTTTTTGGATGGCTGCGCGCTGGTAATCCTCGGCTTCGACAGCCTCTTCCATGCGGGCATTGGCCAATTTGAGCTGGCGTTGGATCCGGCGAGCTTCAGTCGAGACTGTGCCCCGCTCGATACGTACGCTGGCGGCGGCTTCGTCAATCAAGTCTATGGCTTTGTCCGGCAAGCGCCGATCGGTGACATAACGTTTGGCCAGCCTGGCAGCCTCTTCTAGGGTTTCGGTGCCGATCGAAACGCCGTGGAACTCTTCGTAATGCTTTTTCAAGCCCTTGAGGATTGCGACTGTTTCCTCGGCCGTGGCCTCGGGTACCATAACTGGTTGCAGCCGGCGTTCCAGCGCGGCATCGGCTTCGATATGTTTGTGGTACTCATCAGTCGTGGTGGCGCCTATCACCCGGATCTTGCCCCTGGCCAGGGCTGGTTTGAGGATGTTGCCGGCATCGACAGCCCCCTCGGCTGCACCGGCGCCAACTAGTAGATGGATCTCGTCAATAAAGAGAATAATTCGTTTGTCGTCAGTAGCCTCGGTGATAACTTTTTTCAGACGCTCTTCGAATTCACCGCGGTATTTGGTGCCAGCGATCATGCCAGCCAGATCCAGTGTAATAATTCGCCTCTCCAACAGGCTATCGGGCACGTTCTCCGAAGTAATCCTCTGGGCCAAGCCTTCGACGATGGCCGTTTTGCCAACACCCGGATCACCGATCAGAACAGGGTTGTTCTTTTGGCGACGGGCCAAAACTGTGATGATCCTCTCCAGCTGTGGTTCACGACCGATTAGCGGATCGAGTTCGTTCTTATTGGCAGCAGCAGTCAGATCGTGGCCGAAATGGTCGAGGGCAGTTCGGCTCCCCGGGCGTCTGCGTTGGGTTTGGGCAACTTGGGCATTACTGCCTTCATAATCGAACTGTTGGGTATTTAGGAATTGTTCCAGCTCATCTTTTAGACTTACTAAATTGATACTCATATCACCAAGCAGTCGATGAGCCCGAGAATTTACTTGATTGAGCAAGCTGTAGAGGATGTGCTCGGTGCCACAATAGTCTTGATTGAATTCCTGGGCGATTTCCCAGCCCATGCGCAGTGTTAGTTTGGAAGCCTCACTGAGGCCTTTGGCTGAAGTCGGGTTGATGATAACTTTGGGTGTCAATTTCAAAGCTAGCTTGGCACGATCAAAAGTCA
>CAZLKQ010000025.1:4100-6854 GCA_964560175.1 uncultured Candidatus Saccharibacteria bacterium | reverse complement strand
CGCCGACTTCGGATGATAGCTGGCGAATTTCGGTTAGTTTGCGGCCATCCGGTCGGACCTGGCCATTGATGATGCCCTCACGGACGTCTTTGTGCAGAGCCATTACGAAAGCTTCGTCATACTCGGATTGAACATCCTTAAAATCCTCACCGATTTCCTCACCGAAATGCTCACGCATATCATCGCGGAGCCGACGGACCAGGTCATTGCGCTCTGGGTAAGGTGCGCGTAAATCGCTGCCGAGCTTGCCGCTCAGCCAAGTATCGACTCGTTGCTGGATATCGTGATCGATCAGGGTCAGATCATATTCCTGAGCCTCCACGCCAACTTTCTTGACCAATTCTTGCTGCAGAGCGATAGCAGGTTGTAGAGCTTTTTGAGCATATTCCAGTGCTTCGATGACTTGTTCTTCGCTAATTTCCTTGGCTCCAGCCTCTACCATGATGATGGCGTCCTTGGTACCGGCCACTACTAGGTCCATCGGTCCCTGAGCCAGTTCCTCGGCGCTCAGGAATGCTTGCGGTTTGCCATCTTTTAGTCCAATACGCAGGCCGGCTACCGGACCGTCAAATGGCGCGCCGGTCAGCATAAAGGCCGCACTGAGGGCAATCATCGCCACCATGTCCGGGCGGAATGATTTGTCCATAGATAGGACTGTAGCCACACCTTGGACTTCGTTGCGATAGCCTTTTGGCCACAGTGGGCGGATCGGACGGTCGATAATCCGGCCAATCAGGATGGCCTCGTCAGATGGCCGGCCCTCGCGCTTGACGTAGCGGCTGCCGGAAATCTTGCCGGCTGCATAAAATCTTTCTTCATAATCAATTGATAACGGGAAATAGTCCATGCCATAACCTGTTTTATCACCGACCATGGCGGTCGCCAGGATGACGGTGTCGCCGTAACGTGCCATTACCGAGGCGTCGGAGCGGAAGCCGACACGGTTTATCTCCAGACTCAGCTCACGGCCGCAAAGCTCGGTGGTTACTTTTGTAATTTTTTTACCAAAAGGGTTGATAGTACTCATAATTTTTATACCTTTCCTGGGTGACAGGGTTCAATGGTACTTCGCAAATGCTACGAACCACTGTGCTCTATCACCCCTTTATTAATTATCCTTTGTCACTAGAATTTCGATTCTAGATCCTAGATTTTAGAATTATTAACTTCCAAAATCCAAATTCCGAAATCTAACTTCTATATTTTAACCTCTGAGTTTTAGTTCGGTGATGATTTTTTTGTAGGCGTTGAAATCACGACCAGCCAGATAGCTGAGCAGTCTCTTGCGTTTACCGACCATTTGCAGCAAACCGCGGCGTGAATGCTCATCTTGCTTGTGCAGCTTTAGGTGCTCAGTGATCTCACCGATTCTGGCACTAAGCACAGTTATCTGCACTTCAGGCGAACCGACGTCAGTCTTATGCCTAGCCGCACTTTTGATGGCGGTATTCTTAGCCTCTTTTGTTATCATCACCTGCATACTAACAGATCAGAGCTCCGAAATCAACCCTTTTGAGATTTGCTCGAATGCCATATTTTGGGGATTTATGGCATCTTCTACGTTAAATTTGTCTATTTTGGTGCGTCGCAGGTCTAAAGTATAAGCACCAGTACCCAGCGCTTTGCCAATATCCTCAACTAAAGAACGAATATAAGTCCCACTAGACACCTTCACTTCAAAATCTACCTCAGGCATTCTTACATTCCTAAGAATATTAGAATGAATAATAACGCGGCGCGGTTTTAGATTTACAGGTTTGCCGGCCCGAGCCAGTTTATAGGCTCGTTGGCCGTTGACTTTGATGGCCGAAAAAGCCGGTGGCGTCTGCTCAATTTCCCCCACAAACCCTTTTATTGCCTTTTCTATTTCGCTAACTCCTGGCTTCCGACTACTAACTACTGTTTTGATTCCTTCCGGATCCCCAGTCGTACTTGTCTCACCCAGCTTCATTGTCACTTTGTAGGTTTTATCCAGTTTCAAAAATTCATCGGCCCGTTTAGTGTAATCCCCAACCAGAATGATCAAAAGTCCGGTGGCAAATGGATCTAGCGTCCCACTGTGTCCAACTTTTAACTTTCTACCTTCAACTTTCAACTTGTCGCGAAGATTCGAACGAATCTTTGCGACTACATCATGCGAAGTCCAGCCGGCCGGCTTATCAATTAACAATATTCCGTTCATCATATAAATCTATATCATAAGAAATCGGTCTGATTCGCCTTCTTTCAAATAGTCCGAGTCCCTTTTGTCCACTAATTGGCTCATGTATCGATATGCTGTAAATAGTTTTGCTTGCCATTTATCATCTTGCCGGTGTTGTGCATCAGGTAAGGTCGACACAAGTTCTTCGAAGAGTTCAGGCTGGAGGATACGGAAACGTTGGCAGGCTAATTGTTGCCTGTAAAGATAGGGAATTTCCGGTATTCCATCTTCATCCACAGGACGAAAACGCAAATTGAAATTATTACTACTCCACCTAAAATCATCTAAACTATCAAACTGGCTTTGTTCAGCAGGATCTGTCACCCAGCCAGGACCTTCTATTATTAAACGCTGCTGCTGGTCGGAAAGTTCATCAAATGAGGGCACCGCCAGATTTTCCAGTGGTTCTAGGGATTTAGGTTTCTCGTCGTTTGTCACTTACTTCCCTGACTACTTACTACACACTACCAACTACTGACCTGTGCGGACTTGGCCATTATGGTCAATAGTCAGATTACTGACTGGATTTGCGGTTTGAACAATTGGTTTGA
>CAZLKQ010000025.1:0-4000 GCA_964560175.1 uncultured Candidatus Saccharibacteria bacterium | reverse complement strand
TTATGGTCAATAGTCAGATTACTGACTGGATTTGCGGTTTGAACAATTGGTTTGACGAGCTCAACATTTTCTATCGGATCTGACTGCACGGCTTCGGTAACGGCTTCGCGTGCGACTTCCACATTATGCTCGTGTTGGTTGCTCGCTGGTGCTTGGGCTGGCTCAGTGAGAGGGTGTGGCTCAGACGGGGTAGATGCTCTCAAAACTGGCGGTTCGGGATTTGTATGGACATGAGGCTCGCCCCCCAAAACTTCTGGAATAGAAGTTTGTGTAGGCGAAAAGTTTTTATGTTCCAAAATGGGGGTGTTGGTAGCTGGGTGAGTGATTTGTTCGCGTTCGCTTTTCATTTGTTCGTTCATTTCCCGAGCACCAGCAATCATCGAATCTATGGCGTCACTGGCTCGCTTGTCTTGTTCCCGGGTGGTACCGCTACGGCCAGATGGCGGAAAGCCCAGATTAGGGTCAATACTCAAGCTAGAGGATTCCTTATCCTTTTTAGCTGTTTTTTCCTTGTGATGTTCTTTCTTAGCCGGATGTTCCGGTTCTGATTTTGGCTCATTCTCATTATGGTCTATAGACAAGCTCTCATTAGCAGCTTTGTCGGTATTTGGAGCTGGCTTTGAGCTGTCTACAAATTGGGACATCGATTGCTGAGAGCTGGCTCCGCTAGCCATCAGCTGGGCGGCCAATGTCATGATCTTTGGAGTAGTCGATTTGTTGCGAAAGCCTTCGGTGGCGACCACAATTGCACTGAGCAGCAACTGGGCAATTTCGGCATCCAGCAAGCCACTTTGCAGAGAATCGGCTAGGCTGACCAACATCTCAGACACTGACGAGGCTTCCGGTTCGTGCCAGCTCAAAGTGCCGACTCCACCCTTTTTTTCTCCGACCGATAGGTCTAGGACATCTGCGTTGTGCAAAACCCGGTTGTGCTCTTTGACTACATTGTCGAGATCATCGCGGCTGGCTACGCCTATTGCTACGACAGCATCGACATTGTATTCGCCTTGTGTGAAATGAAGATCACTGGCTTTGATTTCACTTTTGTAGGGGGTTATGAAAATCTTTACGACATCATCTTCGGCTTTGTAACGGAGTTTGTCGGCTTTGGACTTGTCTAGTTCGATGACAAAATCACGCAACCGATCGATCGACTTGCTGACCATTTTGTCTATCTTCAGGGCATCGAGCTTTGATGGAAGGGGCGAGCTGATAACAGTAGTCGCTTTCTTGCCAACGCGGTCCAGAATCTTGCTCAAGGCCAGGGCCGAGATGATCTCGTCCAGGCTAGGTGAGTTTGAAACTGTCACCAAGACCGACTGAGCACTTCTCAAGCGCTCGACGATCTGTTGTTTTGGGGTAGGTGTAGGTGTTTCCATTTTTTTACTTAATTTATTGTAATTTAGCAGATTGTAGGTGTTTTGTCAATCAATTCACTTCTGATAGAATGCTATTCCAAGCCAATTAACAGGGTGCTATAGATGGACTTTGCACCATCCAATAGTTCCTGGGTGACGTCTCGAACTTCTTGGTTGTTCATTTTTTTACCTTTTTATATTTATTGATGTGCTCTCACATTAGCACAAGCTTTGTTTTTTGTCAAGATTAGTGCTCTAGTAATATTCGCTCTTTACTTCTACCCCTATAAAAGCTATACTAATCCCATATTTTGTACTTAGCCATTGATGACAGGTTGCTCCTGGCTGAGCGAAAGCTTTCAATCTGAGTGAGGCATAACCGTAGTTACGTCGAGCGAGAAGTCAAAGCTTGCAGCCGGACAGGTGTGACCTGGGTCGATGGAAAAGTACGAAATGTGTGATAAATCAAATATTCAAGGAGTGATATGCCAATTATCAAGTCCGCGTCAAAGCGGATGCGTCAGGAATCTGTCCGGCGCGATCGGAACAAAGCTTTTAAACGCGGTTTGCGCGCTGATATTAAATCCCTGGAAAAAGCTATCGAGAGTGGCGACAAGGACAAAATAGCTGAAGGTCTAAAAGCTGCCCAGAGTTCGCTGCATAAAGCTGTCAAGAAAAATCTACTGCACAAAAATGCCGCCTCCCGAAAAATGTCTCGTCTGAGCAAGAAAGTACAGCCAACAGATCTTGTTGCCTCCAAAACTGTAACTAAAAAAGTAACAAAAAGCACGGTCAAGACTCCCGTCAAAAAGACTTCTAAACCCGTTGCCAAAAAAGTTGCTAAGAAATAGCTAAATACCAATAGCCAATAGCTAGGCAAAAATCTGCGACAGCCGCAAGATTGTTGCTTCTAGCGCTCCATCTACGTCCATCGATTTTCGTTTGCTATCCCGGTCCAGCAACCAAACTGTCTTGGTGGCCTCGACTAGTTGCTGCCTGGTCAGACGCCGGGCCAAACTCTCGGATTTGCGCAAGCTAAACGGTGAAAAACCGGTCTGAGCAGCCACCTCTGACTGCGATTTATTGCCAGTCAAATGAACAGTTGCCAGTAGTTGCAGCTGCCAACCGAGCATTGCCATCAGATAAGGTAGCTCGATGCGGTTTTTACGCAATGCCCGGATGGTTTTGAGCGCCTCGACCACCCGGCCGGCCATCAATTGGTCGAGCATTTCAAAGACTGAACTCTTGAGTTCACTCTCAGTCAGCAGATCAACTGTGATTTCAGTGATCGTCTTGTCGTAAGCGATCAATTTATTTACTTCGTTGGTCAGAAAAAACTGATCCGCACCGTCCTCCAGCAATCGATCGCGAGCTCCGGGCGTGATGGTGCCGCCCTGCAATTTAACATAATCAGCCAGCCACTGTCTTAGCTCGGCTGGGGTTGGTGGCAAAAATTCTTCGAGACTGCCGGCTTTGGCCAAAGATTTATAGAGTGGAGAAGTTTTTTTGATCAAGGGATCGACGAAAACTGCCGTGGTGGAGTCAGGGATGCGATCCAAAACTTTGGGCAACATATCGGCTAGATCTGAATTTTGCGAAGCGTCTCTGACCACCACTAACCGCTCACCGGATAAAAAGGGCATCGTGGTCAGCCCGTCAATTATCCTGTTTTGTTCGGACTCCATTGCGTCAAACTGCTCGAGACCGAGTAAATCAGGGTATTTATCCGTAAATTCAGATAGCAGAGCCTTTTTACGCTCTGCCAGTCCATATGCATTTTTCCCAAAAAGCGTGATGGAACCCATTTCACATCTCCAGTCTGTTAAGCGAAAGCCATTCTGGTGTGTGCCTGGTGGCAGTTATCCTGAGGAAGCATATCCGTAGATACGTTGACGAAGGAAACTGGCGCCAGGTGCCGCCAAAATGATTTGAGGCTGGAGTGGTGGTGCGAGATGGGTTCCTAATCACCCTCTGATTATAGGATAAGTTCGCTGAATTTAATTACTCTCGTGGAGTTTGATCGACTTCCTGTTCGCGCTCGCCGATTACTAGCTTTGTACCGGGTTGAAGTCTACCTACATCAGAAGAATCGATACCACTCTCATCTAGGGTTTTGTCGACACCGTACATTTTTACGTCATGTTCTAAATCGCCATCTCCGTCTGTATCAACACCAGTTTGCTTTGCATTCCTGACAATATCCCAGACGTTTTGATTTGGGCCCATAGTTACAGATACCGGTACAGTTATAGTTTTAGTTCGGTCAACTTGTGGAGTACCACTGCTCAGCGCAGTTGCATAGTCGTAACCAGCCGAGGCCCCAACAAGAACAGCACCGGCTGCCACTAGAGCTTTTAGCCGATTTTGCCGGATTTTTTTATCTTTATTGGCTTTTTCGCCAATTTGATAATCAGTAGGTAATCTAGAAGAGTTAGATACATCTATTTCTTGTGATTTATTCATGATTACTATCTTAGCACTTTAGAGGATTTATGTCAAGTTGGCAGTTTTTGGCATTTTGGGCAGATGTGGGTGCCCCGGCCGGCCACTCGGATTTTCTCGATAATACTTCCCGGATGACGTGGACAGGACTGGCCCTCCCGGCGAAATACTGATGCAAAGCCTAGATAGCTGCCTTTTTT
>CAZLKQ010000024.1:0-7155 GCA_964560175.1 uncultured Candidatus Saccharibacteria bacterium | reverse complement strand
CGATCAGGAGAGGTACCCAAGAGGCTGAAGGGGACGGTTTGCTAAATCGTTAGGGGGAAGAAATTTCCCGCGGGAGTTCGAATCTCCCCCTCTCCGCCAGGAGAGTTCGGCTGACCCTTGAGGTCAGACGAAATCTTCTAGCAAGATGAGATTCGAAACAAGTTCGCACGCCAAGATGTTCACGCGCAGGAGTTTACTCCGAGCATGAACGTCTGCGAGAGGCCGAAGGCCGATATCCCGCCCTCTCCGCCATTCGATATTATGTGCCGATTTTGTCCATCGAGATCGGCGGCTTTTTGTTTTTCCGCCAGATCACTATCAAGACAATAATCGAGACGACCATTAGTGGGATCGTCGTGAAGAGAATTGCTTGGCCGATATCCGTGGCAGCCTCTGTCACAATCGGAATAATCAGTCCCGAGATGTTCACCTCGGTCTCAGCTGTATCCAGGGTAGACCTATTAAGCATCCCCGGCACCAATTTGGTGGTTATGAGAGCGCCAACACTGGCAAATAGGGTGGTGGTGAAGACGATCCAGCTCAGGCGCTTGAGCCCAGCCAATTTGGACGCTGACAGTAAGATCGCTAGACCACCGCTGACTACAGTTACTGCAGCGAGAATGATCCGCATCAAACCCAATTTAGAATAAATCTTGGGAAGTGGATGATCAGAGAAATTTTGATTTTTGAATAATTCATTGGAGTCCAGCTTCAGGTTTGCAAAAGGCCCGTCTGCCGCGAATAACTGCGAGGCAAATGTTCTAGCTGTTTCGGCGGCCGTCTGGCCACGCGGCAAACAGATGTCGGAAAAGGGGTCATAACCGTCGAGCTGGGCTGGACTACAGCGTGGTGCTCCAGTTAGCTTCGACTCAATCAATCTGGAAAAAGCCGCTTCGATCTGAGGTTGGCGATCAGCCAGATTGACCGCAAATTGGGGTTGGGCTGTTTTGCCCTCCAACCAATCGTAAAATCCAGAAACAATACTGCTTACCTGCGTCGCCAAGACATCGGTAGGTAGGGATTCTTTTACTACTGCTTCGAGCTCGGCGGGTTGTATGCCCACATCTGCGTTCGGCCGATCAGGTGAGGCTAGTTGTGATGCCACTACCGGCCCAAATTTGTCATAAGCGCCACTGTCAGCCAGCCAAGAGCTGATATTTTGGCGGTTTTGCAAAACAATGGTCATCGGAATAAAAATTATTGCCAATTGGAAGGCCAAGCTAAAAACGATGATGGTCAGCGTTAAACCGATACGTCGTAAAATTGTCACAAACATGAGCACATTATAGTATATGGCCATTAGTATTTTGCTATTGGCTGAAAGGGAAACCTAAATACCAACATCTAAAAGCTATATACTAAAAATATGGAAGATTCGATTTTTACCAAGATTATCAAAGGTGAAATCCCCAGTCACAAAATTTACGAAGATGAGCTGACTTTGGCTTTTCTGAACATTTATCCGAGAACTCCGGGACATACTCTAGTTATTTCCAAAAAACAAATCGATCACCTCTGGGATTTACCCGATGATGACTACCAGGCGGTTATGTCCACAGTTAAAAAGGTGGCCAATCGGATCCGAGAGGTGTTAAAACCAACCAGAGTAGGCGTCCATGTGGTCGGCCTACATGTACCCCACACTCACGTTCATGTTTTTGGTTTTTCGAACATGGATGAATTTAGCCACCACGTCGAGGAAAGTGGGGAAGTAGACAACGAAGCACTGGATGATATGGCTAGCAAGCTGGCTTTTTGAAATAGATTTACTTCTTTGAACTAGCCGGATCATGCTAGTATTAGAGTATATGAGTGGGACACATGAAAAGTTAGCCCAACGGATCGCCGACGAGCGGCGGCGAGTCGGACTGAGCCAAGAGACTCTGGCCGATAAGGCTGGTATCTCCTACTCAACTCTGACAAAAATTGAGCGTGGGGCGATACTCGAGCCCTCGGTTTTTACGGTGGCCAAACTAGCCGGCGCGATCGGCATCAGTCTGGATAAATTGCTGTCGATACATCTAGGGAAAGATGAAAAATCCCATCCCGCTACTGACATACAGTTTGTCTACTTCGACGTCCACGGCGTGATCGTCACCAACTGGCAACAAATTTTTACGGAGGTGGCCGCCCGTTTTCACATCGAGCCACAGTCGATGGAGCTGGGTTTTTGGAAATACAATGATATTGTCAATCGTGGGCACATGACTGTCGATGAATTTGAGGTGGCGCTGGCCAGAAGCATTGACCTGCATATGAACAAGCTGCCATATGAAAAAATTTACTTCGAAACCGTCAAAGGTGACAAAGTCGTCCACAAACTCATGCAAGACGTAGCTGAGCACTACCGGTTGGGCCTGATGACCAATATATTCCCAGGTTTTCTGGATAGACTGATTGACACTGGCGCGGTGCCGAATCTGGATTATGAGGCTGTTATCGAGTCATGCGAAATCGGTGCTATGAAGCCCGAATCACCGATATACGAGTATGCGGCAGCTCAAGCCGGAGTCAATCCGGAGCATATCTTACTAGTCGACGACATCAAGGCCAATCTCGACGCAGCCGGCCATCTCGGCTGGCAAACCTTCTGGTACGACGAACAGCATCCCGACCGATCGATCGCCGACCTCCGCACACTATTATTGGGTTAGAAAATTATTGGGTTAGAAATAAAGTTGAATTAGCTATTCATAATAACCTATTATTGACAGAATAGTTAATCAGTGTTATCATAAAACATATGGCGAAAGATATTAATAAAGACAAGAACATAGAAAAAGAAAGTCCCCTTGAACCGAAAATTACATATGCCTCAAATGACCGTTCTTTAGAGTTTATTTTTGATACCGATGGCGAAGCCAAGGCTGGCGCAATTGCTGCAATGGACTCTGTCTATCCTAACGATGGAATACGCACAGAGATTGCTGACCTAGATCTGGCCTCTGGTCGAGGTATGCTCGATTGGGACTACTACGGAGTAATGGCCCTCAAGACCACCCTTCGCTTTAATAAAGTAGAAGGCGGTGAAAAGGACGACGCTTGGAAACTAGATATCAGCAAAGTTCGTTCTGAAGGCACGAGCTTTCGGCGTATGGTTGAAGAAGCAATAGGCAAGAAGTCACTTCCGTCCGAAGCTTCGATTGGAATTGAGTTCGGCAGTGATGAAGAAAGTGCTCGATACCTAGAAATGCTCGGTCTAGCACTTGACGAAAACGAGCTCGGGCAGCAAGCTCAGGGCAAAGTTTTTTGGTCGCTCACTATGGGACTACGCAATGCGGTCGGTGACTATGACGAGAGCAAAGAAGGCTTCAAGGGAACGGATTGGGAAGTAACAGATCCAGAAGATATGTTCAATCCTGTTCTCGAAGTCGCCAGCGAGCTAGATACAGATACAAAACGTGAGTTTAATTCGGCTCTTTTTAGGAAACTATTTTGGCACACCAAGAGTGATGATCCGAGGGGTTTCCGGGAATTCGCTGAATGTAAGACTGAGGATGATGTAACAGCACGCCTCTTCAGCCTGTCTGTAGAACAATTTGAAAATGGTGACCTCAATCCAGGTGTATTCCTGGGTCGTCTCACAGACGGACTTGAGATTCTTTATGACGCATTGGAAGGACAGCCTGAACTGCAAGCAAAACTCTACGAGAAAGTGCTTGCAAATACTGAGCGCCGATTTGCCCAACAGGGTCGTTCCGTACCTGAGGAGTTTCCATTTGATTATCAAGATCATCGTCCACTCTTCAGTACAGGAGATGTTCTTGCATTGCTAGTACCTAAAGTCGAAGATCCTCGAATTACCACGAGCGTACGAGCAAGTATTAAAGGTATGTTCAGTATAAGAGAGCGTACATTTACGCCCAGAAGTATGCCGAGAGAATTCACTGTCTACGCCAGTCCTACTAAGGAATCAGAGCTTGTTGACGATCAAAATATTCAACAGCTATTAAACGCTGCAGCCAGTGTGCTTGCACTGCAAAGGCCAAGATTCCTTGATGAACGCAACGGTGCCGCACCGGAAGACCGCTCGCACGCATGGGCAGCCGATTCATTAGCACATGCACTACTCCATAGCGATGATGCAAAGCTCCAAAAGATGGGGACAAGGCTAATTGATATGGCCGAGGGTACAGAGACTCTATATTACTAATCAGTAGGTATTACTAATTAGTAGGTCTTACGCCCGACCATAAAGAAAACTGAGTAAATGGTCGAATGAGCCAGTCAAGTAGCGAGGACTGTTTGAGCATAGCGAGTTCCGCAGCTACCTGATTGGTGAGAGAGGCTATTTACATCTTGTTTTCGTCCTGGTCGGTGGATTTTGTCCAGCTTTTGACCACCCAAAAGCTGGCGCGACTGTCCTATGTGGAATGGACAATTCCTATGGTTTTAACCATATAATTCCAATTCGTGTTCGAGATTTTCGATTTGTTTGTCAAGTTTGCCGATAGTTTCCAGACCGGTGTCCAGCATGGCTTTGGTTTCTTCCACAAGCTCTTTTGGCGCGCTTTTTTTATAACCATCGCTACTGAGTTTGGCTTGAAGCCTGTCGGCAAACTTTTTGGTCACATCACGGCGTTTGACTAATTTGAACAAATAGTTGCGAGAGATTTGTTCCTCGACATCCAGCCAAGCCTCGTCTTTGAGCTCGGTCAGGTGGAGGCCGTGTCCATCGCTAACCTCTCGGACGCCATTGAGTCCAGTCAAACGAGTAATCAATTCGGCGTTTTCATTGAGAAATTTGCTGCCTTTATGGTAGAGCCAGTTTTCGGTTAACGACAGCTCGGCCCGCAAATTTCGGATCTCACCAATGAGAAGCTGTAATTGATTAAAAGTTTTTTTGGCATCAGTGTCAGTGTCTTTTACTGGCACCGGCCAAGTCTGAGACATTAACAAGCTGCCCTCATGGAATGGCATAGACTGCCAGATGGCCTCAGTGACAAACGGCGCGAAAGGATGGGCTAGTTTGAGTATGGTTTCCAGACTATCAACCAAAAGGTCGACATTGGTCGAGAGCTTCGACGACTCGATGTACCAATCAGCAAAGTCATCCCATAGCAAATGGTAAACTCGCTGGCTTGCGTCGCTAAAACGATAATTGTCCAGATCAGTATTGACTTTGTTGATCGTCTCAGCCAGTCGGCCGACGATCCATTTGTCGGCCAGACTCTCAGGCTTGGGATCGCGCGGTTTGTAGCCTTCCGGCAGCTGAGTCAGGACGTAACGGGCAACGTTCCAGAGCTTGTTGCAGAAATTGCGCTGGCCAGCGATTTTCTCTTCATAAAGCCGGATGTCGTGTCCCGGCGCTTGGCCGACCATCATGGCCAGGCGCAGGGCATCGGCGCCGTATTTTTGAGTCATTTCCAGCGGATCAATGGCGGTCTCCGGGGTAGACTTGCTCATTTTTTTGCCGTCTTTGGTGCGAACCATGCCATGCAAATAAACATCGTGGAACGGTACATCGCCGGTCACAAAAGTTGTCATCAAGATCATTCGGGCAACCCAGAAAAACAAGATGTCATAGCCGGTTTCCAGCACGCTCGTCGGATGATACTTGTTAAAATCCGGACTTCTTTTGAGTAGATCGGCGAAGCTGATTTTCGGATCTACGGCTAGTTTGGGATCTAGTAGCGTACTCCAAGTCCACATTGACGATGAAAACCAAGTATCGAGCGTGTCTGGATCTTGTACCCAGCCTTTCCCTTCAGGCGATTCCACACCCACATAAACTTCGGGTTCCTTGTCTGAATTTTGATCTTTGGAGTTTGAAGTTTCCGGCTTAAGGTAGTAAGCCGGAATCTGATGTCCCCACCAAATTTGCCGAGAAATACACCAATCGCGCAGGTTGTCGATCCAGTGGAAGTAAACTTTCTGGTAGCGCTCGGGCAGTATTTTGATATCGCCGGACTCGACTACTTCGCGCATGACTTCCTTGAGGCTTCGTTTTTTGCCCTTCCATTTGACGACTTTGTTATTTACATCAACAAACCACTGCCGCATGATCTGCGGTTCGATGACCCCACCGCCGCGGGAGTTGACAGCAAGGTTGTGCTGGTAGTCTGCCTTTTCATTGACCAACAGCCCCTTATCCTGCAGCTTTTCGACTATTTTGGGACGGGCAGTCGCGATGTCCTGGCCGGCAAATTCTCCGGCAATCGGCAGCAGCTTGCCATCCAGGCCAATGATCTGTTGTTTGTCGAGTTTGTGGCGCTCGGCGATTTCAAAGTCCAGCTGGTCGTGCCAAGGCGTTATCGTCATCACGCCGGTACCAAATTTCGGATCGACAGCCTCGTCCTTGATGACGGTGGCTTTGACCTTGCCATTAATCCACTCGGCTTCAAAGGTCTCCCCGTGTTTGTATTTGGCATAGCGTTTGTCATCAGGGTGCATTACTACGTACTTGTCGCCAAATTTAGTTTCAGGGCGGGCGGTGCCGATTTCAAACGGGCCGTATTTTAAGGTGTAAAACGTGGCGGTCGCTTCACTACGCTCGACTTCATCATCAGAGACCGTCGTTTCGAGTTTGGGGTCCCAATTGACGATCCGGTCGCCGCGGTAGATCAAGCCGGCTTCAAACATGCCGACAAAGACTTCGGACACAACTCGGTTCATGGCCGGCTCCATGGTGTATCGTTCGCGTGACCAATCCAGTGAAGCTCCCATAGCCCTGACTTGGCTACGAATTGTTTGCTTGCTACTTTCGACGTACTCTGTGGTGCGTTTTAGGAAGGCTTCTCGGCCTATATCGTGCTTGGTTTTGCCCTCTGTTTCCAACTGTTTTTCCATAATCGCATTGACTGGCAATGCGGCATGGTCGGTACCTGGCACCCAGAGCACAGATTTGCCTTTCATCCTCTGATAGCGAATTAGGCAGTCCTCCAGCGCGATCATCACGACGTGACCCAGGTGCAACTGTCCGGTGGCGTTAGGCGGCGGCAGGACTATTGAATACGGCTCGCCGTCTTTACTCGGCGCAAAAGCACCGGAATCTTCCCATAGCTTATAAATTGCCGGCTCATAGGCCGAAGCATCGTAAGTTTTGGGCAAGGCCGATGGTTGTGGTTTTTCTTCACTCATAAGAACTTGCTCAATTGTATCATCTGTTTTCAGCCATTAAACCGACCATAAAGAAAACTGACTAAGATCTGCGAG
>CAZLKQ010000023.1:0-9441 GCA_964560175.1 uncultured Candidatus Saccharibacteria bacterium | reverse complement strand
CCGCGCCATTGGCATCGCCGCTAACAGCACCGCCAACGGCGCTGGCTACAACATCACCATTACCGGTGGTGCCGCTGACGGCACAGCCGCCGGTAACGTCGGTGGAGTCCTGGCTCTCCAAGGCGGTAACGCCGCTGGCACGGGCAACAACAGTGGCGGCACCCTATTGTTGCGAGGCGGTACCAGTACTGGCACCGGTACTGGCGGCAGTGTTATCGTCCGCCCCCAGACAGACAGCACTATTGCTTTCCAGGTCCAGGATGCAGCCAGCACCACCATTTTAGGCATCGACAGTGTCAACTCAAGGGTCAAGATTGGCTATGGTACCAATACCCCCGGTATCCCTGAAACCTTTAGTCTCAATGGTAACTTCGTGATTGAGCGGGCAACCGATATTTGTGCCGCCTGTGGTCCGTCGATTGATTTCTTGCGAGCCCGCGGCAGCTTGGGGGCACTACTAACCACTAATGTCGGCGACAACGTCGGGAACTTTACATTCCGAGCCTATAACGGCACCGCCTACCAAGCTAACGCGAACTTTGCTGGTGTCGTAGAAAATGCCAGCTTCGGCGGGGCCATAGTGTTTCAAACGGCTGCTACCGGTGGTGGTACCCTGGTCGAACATTTACGCGTTACCAGTGGCGGCAACGTCGGCATCGGCGATACCACCCCGGCTTACTCATTAACAGTCGGTAATGGCGACCTCTTCGGTGTTCAAGGTACTGATGGTTCTCTAATTTGGGAAGGTACCAGCGCAGATGCCAGTGAAATTGTCCTAGCTGTTGTCAATCCTACAGCAGATATTACGTACCGCCTAGCTGATGCTGCTACTGGTACTTACGACCTATGTAGCACAGCTGGTAACTGTCTATCCGGCGGAGGCGCAGCTACTCTGCAATCTGCCTACAATGCCGGCAATACTATAACTGGCACAACTGGAAGAAATATTTCGATAACACTGGCTGACTTAGCAACCGACCAAACCCTGGAAGTAACCCAAGCTGGCACTACCGATGCCTTCCGAGTCAATGACGACGGAACTTTCTCCGACAGCACACCGTTTGTGATAGATAGCGTCGGCAATGTGGGAATCGGCATCACCAGTCCTACTGCCAAGCTTCATGTCGGCACTGCTACATTAAGTACAGCCCCTTATACCATCCGGGCCGATAGCGCCTCCGCAGACGGGAACGCTACCGCATCGTTCTATGCCTCCGCGCTCGGAGCAGGGAATAGCCCAACAGCAACAGTTGCCTATGAAGCGGACTATGGTTACTCCGGACCAAGTACGCTAGCCGCACTATACGGCCTCAAACTAAACCAAGTAACCAATATCACCGGCGGAATCATCAGCAATGCTTACGGACTATATATAGACCAAGTAGGGGTAGCAGGGGTTGCCAGTGCTTACGGTTTGTACCAGGTTAATAGTAGTGATCTCAACTATTTCGGCGGCAACGTCGGTATCGGCGACGCCACCCCGGCCGCGTTGCTGACGGTAGGAAATGGTGACCTATTCCAGGTTAATAGCTCCGGTAATGTTTCAACCACGGGCACACTAGACGTCGTTGGCCACGCCGCCATCGGTGCCGCCGCTGGTATTGACGATACAACGCTTCTTTACCCATCATCAACGTTTTCCTCGCTCCTAACTCTTGAGGAAGAAAGCACCATCTCTACTACCAAGAATTTCGTCCAAGGCATCACAAATTTCCTGATACTCAACCCGGGCGCCAACGCAACCTATACGGCTTATGCTGGCGACAATGAGGTCCTAGTTAAAGCAGGCAACACTCGTGACCAAGTTCAAATAACAGGATCGTACAATAGCGCAACCCATTCTGGCACTGGTACTGTTGCTGCTGCATATGGGGCGATGGGGGTAGTTGCAAATACCTCAACCGGAACAATTGCTAGTGCATATGGCGGCTTCTTCACTTCCAACAACACCACCGGCAACATTACCAACTCTACAGGTCTTTACACCTCTATAATTAATAACTCCGGCACAACCACTACAGGAATTGGGCTAAATGTTGCCAGCGCCACCCGCTCAGCCGGTACTCTGACTGACAATTACGGCATCCTGGTCGGCGCCCAAACCGCCGGCACAAATAATGCTGGTATGGTCATTGGTGAAGCAACTGGCACCAAACAATCTAACTTGGTTATCGGCCAGAGCACCATCCCGGTCGGTACCTATTCTATCTACAATTCATCACCGGATCAGAACTACTTCGCCGGCAATGTCGGCATCGGCGACACCACCCCGGCTGCGCTGCTGACTGTTGGTGACGGTGACCTGTTCCAAGTTAATTCATCCGGTGCCATTGCCGCAGTAGTAGGGATAACGACCAGCGGCAACATACTGCCAAACGCCGCTGGTACTATCGATCTCGGTTCCGCTACGGCTGAATTTGACGAACTCTATGTCGGTGACAACAACGGTATCAAACTTGGCCTCGACCAAGACGCCACGCTGGCATACGACAACGCTACCGATGCCAGGGTAGAACTAACCGGCTCCGGCGCCAGCTTGTTCATCGAGGATCGCCTGAGCCTTGGCCGCCAGACATTCACCATGACCACCGCCGGGGCAGCCACCGAAAATCTGACACCGACTTCGTCATATGTTGAGGTAACTGGCCAGGATGATGCCGCTGACATCGTCCAAATCCAAACTGCTTCTGCCAAGGAAGGCGATATCCTGTATATTGCCAATATTTCTGCAACCACAGTAAACGTTGACCAAACTGCCACTACCAAATTAGCCGGGGGCGTTGATGTGCCACTAACCGAATTTGATGTCATCCAGCTGATTTTCGATGGCACCAATTGGCTCCAAGTTGGCCAAGTCGCTGCTAATAGCTAAAACCAAAAAAAATACTACCAGCCGGCTCGGAATGCTCATCACCAATTTTTATCAATAATTCGCCACGTGGCGAATCATTGATAAAAACAAGACTGTCCGATCGAATCTCCACTAGAGCGTACAATAAAGTCATGAGAAAATTAGTTCTTGGTATGGTGTTGGCGATAGCTTTATCTATCAGTGGAGTTGTATTCTGGCTTATGGTTTTCAGACCACAGCAACTAGCAAAAGCCGAGTTTGCCAATTACCCGGTAAGTTATGAATATTCCGCCGACCTTCGTCTTCAAGAAATCCCAGCAAATGACCCTAGCCTACTGAGTCGTATCACTAACCCTGAAGGGGTGGAGTCTTTTGTCATCACTCTAGAGTATGAGGGCGGCCTGCGTATAGCCGCCAATACTCTCAAGAAGCCGATTATCGACTTAACAACAGAAAATGCCAGCAAGCTCCTGCCCGCCAGCCATCCAGATTTCAAAGAAATAAGCCGGCGTAAATTCTCGGTATCTGGTCACGACGCCAGTGAAATAATCTTCACATACACTGGTCCTGCCGAGGAAGCCATCAAGACAAAATTGTTAATCTTAGTCGACAACGACGACCGAGCCTACTATCTACGAGTCCAATCCAAGTCCGCCGATTTCAACAAACTCGACCAAAAGTACTTCCAAACTATTGTCACCAGCCTCCGTATAACAAACTAGCCTTAACTGGACTTACCTAAAATCCCTGCAATCTCAGGCCCACCAGATGAGCGATCAACCAGTTTTTCTGCTTTCAATGTAGCTAAAGCTACTTTTCATTTCCTCTGGACAGCCCCGGGCTTCCGAGGTTTTGGCCAAGTCCAGTTTACATCTTTCTATCAATAATTCGCCACGTGGCGAATTATTGATAGAACTCAATAGCCACATTGATGGTTAAATCAATCCACGGGCTAGAAAATGTTTTTTCAAATAGCCGACTGTATCAGGATCCATCTCTGCGGCTGTAATAACAGTCACCATATCACGAATATTGAAATAAGCCTTTAGAAACTCAATTTCTACAAAGCAAGGGTAGGGGTGAGCCCAAATACTGTACTGGACTTTGACAAATCCAAGTTCTTTTAGCCAATAACGAAACCTACCTCTTGTCTTGGAATGAACTTTTGGTATGTCAAAGACCACCAAACGCCATTGTTTATCCCATTTCTCCGGCCTAACTATCTCGAGACCGAGTAAACTCAGTAGTTTGACACGCTTTTTACCAGCTCCAGTAATTTTGATCTTGTAATCGCCATTTTTCATATCAGTTACCGTAACTAATTTCTGATATTTCATAGTTGAGACCAATCGCCGGAGTTCTTTTTTTCGCTTTATTTCATCAGCTAGGGGAAATATTTTATCAAGCAATGGCGATGCTCCAGGGGCAGCTACCGCCGAGAGTAGTACTCCAGTTTTGGCAGCGACCAACAAAACTTCTTTCAACTTTCGAACTCTTACGAGTCGACGATGCCTATGATCGTCGGACAAATATAGTGCCATCTAAACATTTTATCAATAATTCGCCACGTGGCGAATTATTGATAAAATGTGTTGTCAAAAATCGCTTTGTTGGTAGGGTTATCACCCAAGAGTCTAAGAATAAAGACCATGGTACAATTGATATCTGAATGGGGTTCAGTGAATCTATTAAAACGAGTTATATAAAATCCAAGGCAGGGTAGGACGCATGATACTTTTTGATAGGGTCAGCAAACTTTACGGGCATGAAGTCAGCGCCTTAAATCGCATAAATCTACATATCGAACCCAAAGAATTCGTCTCGATCGTCGGCACTAGCGGCGCTGGCAAATCGACAATACTAAAACTGCTGACTCGTGAAGAAAAACCAACCAGCGGCAAGATCATCGTCTCCAGTATCGACTACGACACGCTGCACGGCCGGGACATACCATATTTACGGCGCAAGATCGGCACGGTCTATCAGGACTTCAAACTTTTGCCAAACAAAACCGTTTTTGAGAACATAGCCTTTGCCCTGGAAATCGTCGGTTCGCCAATGCAAGAGATCAAGCGTTCGGTACCCAAAGTCATCGACCTGGTCGGTCTGACCGGCAAAGAAAACCAATTTCCCAAGCAACTGTCAGGCGGGGAGATGCAGCGGGTGGCGATCGCCAGAGCGGTTGTACGCCAGCCCAAGATTTTGATTGCTGACGAGCCGACCGGCAATCTCGACCCCAAACATTCCTGGGATATCATCAAGGTGCTGCTCAAAATCAACAAATACGGCACGACCGTCATCTTAACGACTCACAACCAAGACATAGTCAACACCCTCAAGCGTCGGGTGGTGACCCTCAAAGATGGCCGGATTGTCCGCGATGAAGCCCAGGGAGAATACAAAGTATGAAACTAGGAATCAGGAGTTTGGAGTCAGGAGTTTGGAGTAATAGATTTACACTATCTCCTATCTCCTATCTCTTATCTACTGTAACCAAAACGGAGTTTTGGTATGCGTGAGCATCACTATATTATTGCGTTTGCACGGGTCATGCACCAGGGTGCGCTCAATTTTATCCGCAATGCCTGGCTGAGCACCGCCGCCACCGCCATCATGGTTGTCACGCTGACTATCCTGCTCTCGACTCTAGTGCTGAATAAAGCCCTAGATGACACCATCAATGAAGTGGCGGCTGACGTGACTATTTCGATTTATATCAAAGACGATACCGACCAAGAAAAAATAGATGATCTTGGCAGCCGGTTGAAGCAAGAACCAGAGGTAAAGTCGGTCACTTTCATCGACAAAGACCAAGCGCTCGGCCGCTATCTCGAGCGAAACCGCGACAATCCGGAACTGATTGAGGCGGTATCGATCGTCGGCAATGCTTTCCCGGCCAGCTATGAGATAGAGCTCAAAGACCTCAGTCGGAGCCAGAGTCTGGTCACCATCGCCAAGAGCGGAACTTTCTCGCCGATCATCGACAAATTCGACGAATCACGGCTGTCGACGGTCCAAAAAATCGGCGACGCCAAGAAATTTATCACCCGATCTGGAGTTTTGGCCGCCTTGCTGTTTGCTATCATCTCAATTCTGGTGATTTTCAACACCATCCGGATGACGATTTTTACCCGGGCCGACGAAATCACTATCATGCGCCTGATAGGCGCCACCAACGGCTACATCAGGGGTCCATTTCTGTTCGAAGCAGTGCTGTACGGAGTAGTTGCGGCCATCATCTCGCTGATATTTGTCTACACCACCCTCAACACCCTCGGCCCCAAGGTCAACCGTCACGTTTTGTTTGATCCGACCATCCAACTGCTAGCCGATTACTGGCCGCTGATTACCTTGTCTACCATGGGAACCGGAATTGTCATAGGTGTTGTGTCAAGTTCTTTGGCTACCAAACGTTATATGAAACACTAAGTCAGTAGTCAGTAGCGTGCATATCGAATCTGTGGCTCAAGTGGGTTGGGTCTGGATAAATTATTAGCTGGTTTGAGCGGATTAAGGGCACAATGTTATAATGTATGGCGGTGATGAAAATAATTAGTAAAACAAAAATATTCAAAAAAATTCGCATCTCCGCCGTTGTGGCGGTAGTCTTGGGTTTGGCAATTTTTGCTACCGGTTTACCCCGAGTATTGGCCAACAAGGCTGATGATTTAGAAAATAAAATTGAGTCACTGCAAGAGCAGATAGACGCCAACCGTGCCCAAGCGGAACACTACGATGAGCAAGCCGATAGCCTGGCCGCGGCTGTTGCTGGATTCGATAGCAACATCGCCACAGTCAACCAAGAAATCGAACTCATTGGACTCAAACTTCAAGATATCCGCCTAAAACTTGAAGAGACTCGGCTGGAGCTAGAGAAACAAAAGGGCATATTGCGCCAGAGCCTGAAAGAAAATTATACCTCCGGCGAACAACGAACTATCGAGCTGCTAGCTGAGAGCAATAGTTTCTCGGATTTCTTCGACCAAAAGGAGTATTTAGACCGTGTGCGCTCCAGTATCCAGACCTCGGCCAAGAGGATTGCTGAGCTAGAGAAGCAACTGGAAGACCAAGAGACCGAGCAACAGCGATTGCTCGAAGAGCAGCAAGCTAAGAAAGCCGAGCTCGAGTCCCAACGTGCCGCCAAACAGAAATTGCTCGATGAAACCCGCGGTCAGGAGGCCTTGTACAAAAATAAAGTGGCCAGTCTCGAGAAGCAACAGGCAGCGGCTGAGGCTGAACTCAACCGATACATCCAGAGCCTACTGGATAGTGGAGTCAGTCTGGGTCCAGTTTCCAAGGGTGAATTCATCGGTGGAGTCGGTAATACCGGCTACTCTAGTGGTCCTCATCTACATTTTGCCATTCAGCAAAATAGTTGTTTTCGAAATCCTCTAACCGTCATGTCTCAAAATGGCTGGGCTTGGCCGGTACCGGGCTATGGTGTCACCGGCGGCTTCAGCGGTAATCCAAATGACTGTTCTGACACTGGCCATGAAGCGATCGATATCGGCACTCAAGGCCGTTACGGCGTACCGATCGTAGCTACAGCCGATGGTGAGATTATCCATAAAGGCTGTCTCGGAGAGTATCCATTTAGAAATTTTGCAATTTTGATCAAACACCCCGGGGGTTATGTCAGCCGCTACATTCATATGAATCCGCCAGCCGGCAATCCGGCCTATGACTCTTGCCGCGCCAACACCTACTATTGAGTAAGTCGAGTCTAGGGTACAATGTAACCTTAAAAGGAATAGGTGAGGGGAATTTTGAGCAGTCTGAAAACTATAGTAAAACGTGCTAAAAAACTGTCGCTGGGCTACGCCGGGGCAATTGTTGTTTTAGTGGCCGCGGTCGCATTTGGTGGTGGCTTGTTGGCCGACCAGACTACCTGGGGGGCGGCTTTGTCCGCCAAAGCTTCTGGGTTTTTGAGCAATTTGGGCGTCAAAACTGATTCGAAGCTACCCGAAGACCTAAACTATGCCTCTGTCGAGGAGGCCTATGACAAGCTGCGGGCTGAGTACAACGGCGACCTAGATCAAAAAAGTCTGCTCGACGGCCTGAAAAAAGGCTTGGCTGCGGCCACTGGTGATCCTTACACTGTCTACCTGTCTGAGGATGAGGCTAAAACCTTTTCCGAGTCGCTAAATAATGAATTTTCCGGCATCGGCGCTGAAATCGCCATCAAAAACAAGCAACTACAGGTAGTTACGCCGATCGAAGGCACGCCAGCGGCCAAAGCCGGCTTGCGGCCGGGTGACCTGATCTTTACTATCGACGGCGAGGAGACCAGCGGGCTATTTATTGAACAGGCCGTAGCTAAAATCCGCGGCGAGGCTGGTAGCAAGGTGAAGTTGACGCTGGGCCGCGACGGCGAAGTCATCGAAGTCGAGGTCATCAGAGAGAAAATCTCAGTGCCCAATGCCCGCGGTGAGGTTTTGGAGGGCAACATCGGCTATCTAAAAGTGAATACTTTTGGCGAGCGTGCTGTCAGTGAGACTAATGCCATTGCTAAGGATTTCAAGGCCCGCGGAGTAAATAAAATTGTTCTGGATCTGCGCGGCAATGGCGGTGGTTTGCTCGACGCGGCCGTCGATATAGCCGGACTTTGGCTGGATAACGATGTGGTTGTCGAACAGCGCGGCCATCAGGGTGGTGTTCTACGCTCATCCGGACGCGGAGCTTTTTATGGCATTGAGACAGTGGTACTGATAAACAAAGGTAGTGCTAGCGCCAGTGAGATCGTCGCCGGCGCCCTAAAAGATCACAAGGCGGCAACCATTGTCGGTGAAACCAGTTTTGGTAAAGGCAGTGTCCAAGATCTGGCCAACCTCAATAGCGGCGGCCAGCTCAAAGTTACGATCGCCCGTTGGTTTACACCTGGCGGCCAGAACATCGACAAAGAGGGTATAGATCCTGATACCAAGATCGAGCTGACCAATGACGACTTCAACAACAACCGCGATCCCCAACTAACAGAAGCCTTAAGGCTTCTGTTAGAGTAGTTTGGAGATGGGAGTTAGGAGCTAGTAGTAAATGAAAATTAATTCTTTTACAGATTTGAATGCTTGGCAAGTTGGGCAAAAATTGGCTCTGGATGTTTACAAAACCACTAAAGATTTTCCGAAGGAAGAACTATTTGGACTAACAAGCCAAATGAGAAGAGCCGCTGTTTCAGTACCTTCAAATCTTGCAGAAGGTTTTCACCCAAGGAAAAAGTACAATTTTACTTTATTGCCTCTGGTTCGATTGCAGAACTACACAGTCAAATATTGCTTGCGGTTGAGCTCGGCTACTTTTCAAGGACTGATGCCGATTTATTGATTGAAAAAATAAATAATGCTCACAAATTAATTAACGGCCTTATTCGTTCTACTAAAACTAACTCCTAACTCCTGGTTGCTAACTCCTACCTTATGCTTTAGCATAAGTGTTATAAGAGGTGAGAGTTGAGCAGAAGAAGCGCGGTCAAATATATCTTTGTTTCTGGGGGTGTCTTATCTGGCCTCGGCAAAGGGATCACCGCTGCTTCGATCGGGAAATTACTCAAAAGCCGTGGGCTCAAAGTAAATCTGCAAAAATGTGATCCTTAT
>CAZLKQ010000022.1:0-9668 GCA_964560175.1 uncultured Candidatus Saccharibacteria bacterium | reverse complement strand
AGAATCTTGGTTTTACAAAGCGTGAATTTTTCGAAGTCGGGAATCAAGCTGAAATCGAAAAACCTGTCGACGTCGACCTATAAGATAGTTGTTGGTTATTAGTAGTTAGTTATTTGTTAATTATTTTGTATGCTTGAAAAGTGTTAAATGAAAAATGAGTGTGAATTGTAAAATGCAAATTGTAAAATAGTAGTATGTACAGCCAAATAGCCGCCAATAAACGAAAAACCGTCTTTATGATGCTGGTTTTCATTTTGTTTGTGACTGGCCTGGCCTGGCTATTCGGCCAATATGCCGGCGATCCTAGCTTTACTTACGGCGCTCTAGTCGGCAGTCTGATTTATATAACCATCACTTATTTTTCCGGTAGCCGGCTGTCACTGGCCCTAAACGGTGCCAAACAGATCGTCAAACGCGATAATCCCCGCCTCTGGCGAACAGTTGAAAATCTAAGCATCACCGAAGGACTACCGATGCCAAAGGTTTATCTCATCGACGATCCGGCGGCCAACGCCTTTGCCACTGGCCGGAATCCGCAGCACGCCTCAGTAGCTGTGACCTCTGGATTGCTAGACATAATGGAGGATTCCGAACTGGAGGGTGTTTTGGCCCATGAGCTCGGCCATATCAAAAATTATGACATGCGGGTGTCGATGTTGGCTTTCGCCCTGGTGCTGGTGGTGTCATTGCTCGGCGATATCATGCTGCGCATGAGTTGGTTTCGCGATAACGACGAAGACAGTGGCAGCCAACTCTTCTTCGTCCTGGGACTAGTCGCGGCAATACTAGCACCAGTAGTCGCGACTTTTATCCAGCTGGCAATTTCCCGTAAGCGCGAGTTTCTAGCCGATGCCACCGGCGCGCTGACTACACGCTATCCTGAAGGCCTGGCCAGCGCTCTGACAAAAATAGATGCAGCCGGCAGCCAACTACGCCGCCAAAACGCTTCAACTGCTCATTTTTTCATTGCTAACCCCTTAAAAGGCCGCGGCCTGTCCAAACTTTTTAGCACCCATCCGCCGATCGCTGAGCGCGTGAAAATCCTGCGCCAAATGGGCAAGGAGCTCTAGATGAAATCGTCATCGCCAAAAAAGCTGCCCGGTGTATTTGGACTGCTCAAAGCCACGGTGATATTTGCCAAGAAAAACAAAGGCTTATTCGCCAAACTAATCTTTTGGCAAATCTTGGTCGTCGCCGTACTGTCTGGTCTGAGTTATTCCGAAACTAGCCAGTTGGTCAACACATTAGTCTTGATCTTGTGGTCAATGGCAGAAATATTCGCCATCCGCGCCATCACCGCCGGCGACAAGGTAACTGCTCGCGATGCCCTGTACCGCGGTCATGGTCAGTTAGTGCCGTTTGTTTTAGTTAGTCTGCTGCTGTCGCTACAATTACTACCACTGGCTATCGGCTTGTGGTTACTGCAAGTCCTAGTGGTCGGCGGCATCACGGTTGGCGTAGTCGAACAATCCGTGGCAGCGGTGGTTTGTTTGATTTTAGCCATCCTGTCAGGTTATTGGCTGAGTACCTCTGCCTTGAGCGTTTACATATCGACTTTGCCGAAACTAACACCGCTGTCGGCGTGGCGGGCGGCCAAAAAATTAGCCTCCGGACGCCGGGTTGCTCTGGGCGGGCGAATGCTATTTATTTTCGTCCTACTTACACTACTGGTAGTGCTGCCGCTACTGGTAGCGCCTAGCAGCTGGCGGACCAGCTTCAATCTACTGCCTGTTTCACTTGCTATCTGGCTGCCATTGGGCCACATCTACATGTACAAGCTCTACCGGAGTTGTTTTGATGGTAAAAAATGAGGCCAAAGAGGCCAAAGAGCGCCTGAAGCTGCTTCGAGCCCAGATCGATGATTACCGCCATCACTATCATGTTTTGAACGAATCAACGATGTCTGAGGCGGCTGCTGACAGCCTGAAACACGAACTGGCAAAGTTAGAGGCCCAGTATCCGGAGCTGATTACCAAGGATAGTCCATCGCAAAGAGTGGCTGGCGCCGTTTCAAAAGGTTTTACATCAGTACACCACCAAAGCCGGATGCTCAGCCTGCAGGACGTCTTCAGCCGTGGGGAACTCGAGGCCTGGATCGAACGAATTACCAAATTGGCCCCGGATTCTTGGAAACACGAATTTCATATGGACCTCAAGCTCGACGGGCTGGCTTGTTCCTTGATCTACCTTGATGGCCAGCTAGTCCAAGCTGTCACCCGCGGCGATGGAAACACCGGTGAAGACGTAACCGTAAATGTCAAAACCATTCAGTCTGTACCGACAAAATTACGTGGTAAATCGCAGTACGCATCGGGAAGACTGGAAGTCCGCGGCGAGATACTACTCTACAAAGCCGACTTTGCCAAACTCAATGCCGAGCAAAAAACCAAAGGTTTGCCGCTATTTGCCAACCCCCGAAACACCGCCGCCGGCACACTACGACAACTGGACAGTTCGTTGGTTGCTTCGCGGCCACTGAAATTTCATGCCTGGGGAGTCATCCATCCAGCCATCGTGAACCATCAACAAAAGTATGAAGTTGCATCTAGTCTAGGCTTTATCGCCGGTCAACATACTAGACTCAGCAAAACAGCAGATGGAATCATGAAATTCATCGTCCAGTGGGAGAAAAAACGCCAGTCCCTGCCCTTTCAAACCGACGGTCTGGTAATCACCGTCAACGATCAGAAGGTTTTCGACCATCTCGGTATCGTCGGCAAGGCGCCGCGCGGTGCGGTGGCTTTCAAGTTCCCAGCAGAGGAAGCAACTACTAGAGTAAAAGACATCATAATTTCAATTGGCCGGACTGGTGCCGCTACGCCAATTGCTCTACTGGAGCCAGTGGTGGTGGCCGGCAGTACCGTCCAGCATGCCAGTTTGCATAATGCTGATGAGATCAGCCGCAAAGATATCCGGATCGGCGACACGGTGATCATTCACAAGGCCGGCGACATCATCCCCCAAGTCGTGAGGGTTCTGACTGATTTGCGTAGCGGCAATGAGGAAAAATACGACATGGCGGCTGAGCTGGGCAAACATCCACTGAAATTTGAACGAGCTGGTGGCGAAGCTGCCTGGCGAGCCGTTAACAGATTTGATCCGATGGTATTGAAACGCTCGATTGAGCATTTTGCAAGTAAAGGCGCTCTGGATATCGACGGTATGGGTGAGAAAAATGCCAACCTACTAGTAGACGAAGGTTTGGTGAAAGATCCGGCCGATATTTTTGCTCTGAAAAAATCTGATTTGCTCAAACTAGAGAGATTCGCCGAAATCTCTGCCAACAATCTGATCAAAGCTATCGGTGAGAAACGAAAACCAACGCTGGCTAGATTTGTTTACGGTCTAGGTATCCGTCACGTCGGCGAGCAAACTGCCATTGATCTGGCCAATCATTTCCGGTCGATTGAGAAGATCGAATCAGCCAGCTTTGATGAGCTGGCGCAACTCGACGGCATCGGCGAGGTTGTCGCCCATTCTATCGAAGAATGGTTCGCAGATGACGTCAATCAACAGCTTTTGAAGAAATTTAAAAAACTTGGCGTCTGGCCGGAAACAATCAAAAAAGTCGGTGGCAAGCTTTCTGGCAAAAGTTTTGTCGTCACTGGCACATTAGATTCACTGGGTCGTGACGAGGTGGCTGAGAAGATCCGGGCTCTCGGCGGTACTTTCCAGACCTCAGTGGCTAATGACACTACCTACCTGGTACTTGGCGATAAACCCGGGGCCTCCAAGCTCAAAAAAGCCGAAGGTACCGCTACCAAAATCATCGATGAACAACAATTAATGAAGTTACTGGGTAATTAATATGATTAAAGAGATTGCCAGCGAAATAGATAGATACCACGACGATTGGGATGCGTTTGAAAACATGGATACTGTCAACCATCTCATCAAGTCACCTTCAGCAGTTGGCTGGAAAACTGAAGATTTCAATGAATTCATGCAGTCACTTGGCCAACTACTGAGAGACGGAGCCGAACAAGTCCATATCGGCAAGGTTAATGAGAGGTTCATCGCTTCGATAGTTTTTTCAAAACCATTTGCGTGGGGCATTCATATAGTAAAACTTATGCAAAGACGCCCCGGATCCGACGACCCGATTGGTCTAGATCACATTGATTTTCTGACAAAGGAAGAACTCAAAGAAACGAAGTTGGCACTCGCTAATATCAGCGACTGGGAAGAGGAAAGTAATGACGTGCATACCTGGATTTCTCTGCGGTTTAATGGACGAGAGGCAAAACTAGTCGATCATCTCGTAATCGATGTCGCCGTTCAAGAACTCGAAGAAATCGAAGGCCAAATCCTAGACAAAAAAGCTTGAGCATTTTATAATTGACGCTGACTTATGTGGCTCATGTGTATTTCGCTTGAGCCGTTCTAATTTTCGGCTCAGCGGGTGGGCTACACAAGAGTAGTGGAGTTTTGCTTTTAACTTTCTATTTTTAGCATTAAACTGGAAATGTTTCACATTATTGGGGCATTAGCTCAGTCCCGACGTTGCAGTCGGGACTCCGACCTTTAGCGTCGGAGTTGGTTATTTATATGAAAAACATTGTTTATATTCTCCAATCTAAATCTACGGGCAAGTACTACACCGGTATTACCACGGATTTAAGTCGAAGACTGAAGCAACATAAATCTGGACAAACTCATACTACAAAACGTATGGGTGAGTTGGATCTTGTATTTTTTCAAGAAGTAGACAATCTAAAACTTGCTCTAGAGGTAGAAAAACGAATAAAATCTTGGAAGAGAAAAGATTTTATCGACAAAATTGTAAGGGATGGTAAAATCAATTTTCTTGAAAGTTTGGGGCATTAGCTCAGTTGGCTAGAGCATCTCGTTTACACCGAGAGGGTCGGGGGTTCGAGTCCCTCAGCGCCCACCATTTAATTATTTGCGGGTTTGGCGGACCGTCCACAGCTCGACATTGTTGAAGCGGTCATTGGTATCTATCAGATTTTCGTTGGCAAAGGTAACCGCGTTTGGGTGCTGGACGTAGAGAAATTGCCGTTGGACCAAGGCCACTGCCGGTAGATCGTTGCGCCATTGCTCCAAAAAGGCCTTGTATTTAGCCTTTCTGAGCTCGGGATTGGTTCGTGTCCGGCCGGCATCTAGCGACTCATCAGCAATCGCATTTTTGTACTCCGATAGATTGAAACCGGGAGGTGTGGCTTGCGTCGAATGCCAATAGGCAAACACATCAGGATCAGAACCATTAGCAATAGCGTAGACCAGCACGTCATAATCATGGGTTTTTACGAAACTTTGTTGCAGCTCATCGTTGGGATATAGGCCGACCTTGGTGTCTACCCCCAGCTCCGCCCAAGCCGTTTTCAGGACCTCGGTCAAGCGCCTATATTCTTCACTGTCTTGGGTCACAAGGCTAAGTCCTAGGCGCAGGCCATTTTTGACCCGAATGCCGTCACTGCCGGCCACCCAGCCAGCCGCTTCAAGGGTTTGACGGGCTGCCGCCTGATCATATTTCGGCTGGACCAGTTCGTGATTATAGCCGAGTTGGGACGGCAACAGTGGGCTGTTAGATAAACTGAACTGGTAGTTTAGACTCGAGACAATTTGACGGCGCGGAATGCCTACAGTTAGCGCCCGCCGTACTGCTGGGTCAGTCAAAGCAGCTCTGGAGTTGTTGTAAAAACCAAACACGGTTGATGAAATATTGACGCTATGGACGGATCTGGACGATTGGTTTTCGGGATCTGACGAGTCGCCAAACGGTTGATCAACCATGGCGACTAACACGCCCTCGCTGTAGGCTTCGCTCATGATTTGATAATCAGGATAAGTTTTTATGATAAACCGGTCGAGCTTTGGCCGGCCGCGGTAGTATTTATCATTGGCTACTAGAGTGACCTCATTTTTTAATGAATCCAGTCTGGAAAATCTAAATGGCCCGGTGCCCACCGGCGCTTGGTTAAATTCGGCTGGACGCAAGCCACTGAAGCCGAATGGTTCTAGAATGTGGCGCGGCACAATGGCCGTGGTTAGAGAATTCAAAAATGGCGAGAAGGGGTTGGGCAGGATAAAGATGACTGTTTGCTTGTCAGGCGTCAGGATAGTCACGTCGCGCCAACTAGTATTCAGCGGCGAACGGGTGTCCGGATGGGCAATCGCCCGGAATGTGAAGGCTACGTCCTCTGAGGTGAAGGCTACCCCATCGTGCCACTGTACATCTGAGCGGACTCGAATAGTGTAGCGTGTGCCATCTTCGCTGATTTCGACATTTTCCGCCAAGTCATTGACCAGTTGGCCACGCTCGTCATAGTACAGCAGGCCATTAAAAATCAGTTTGGCAGCCGCGGCATCCGGTCCGTCCAACGCAAAAATCGGGTTGATATTTGTCACCATGCCGACAATGCCCTCGACGAAAGTACCACCTGGTTCAGGATTTAATTTTTGATAGTTGGACTGCAGATTTTGCCATTGCCAGATTACCGAAAAAAACATAACTAGCACAAATCCTACCCAAGCAATTACAAAATTTCTGATCGGTCTGAGATTCTTGAAACGTTTGAAAACCTGTGTCCTAGCCTCTGATTCCAAACGTTCGGTTTGTCGTTGGCCGTGCCGGCGCAAATTCCTCAGCCGACGGTTTAGTTTGAACTTGGTGTACTCGCTGAGCATTTAGCAAAAATTACAAAACAATACCGACAATAATGCTTAGGGCAAAAACCAAAGCCAATACTATCGTGATCTGATGGACGGTCTTGTCGACGCCTCGGCGGGAAACATGGATCTCCCCGCCGCCGCCGAAACCAGCTCCCAGGCTGGCTCCCCGAGCTTGGATCAAAATGAATAAGACCAATAAGCTGGCTGAGGCAAAAGTTATGATGTTCAAAATTTCTTGAATTTTCATTTGTTACTCACTCCCACTTTTTCCTCTCGAGAAAAAAACATACTCAATCCGTAATTGACAATCCAGACAATTATAGCAGCCCAGACAGCCGCCCCAAAGGTCAGTACCTCAAATGGCGGGTAGATTTTGCTGACCAGTAGTACCATCAAGCCGTTTACAACTAACATAAAAAGCCCCAGACTGAGTACGATAGCCGGCAAGGCAAGGATGATAACCAGTGGGCGTATAAAAGCGTTGACCAGTGAAAAAATCAGACCAGCCACCGCAACCACCCACAAACTGTCTTGATAATCGATATTGCGGCTGAGTCTGGCAGCGATGAAAAGTCCGAGAATATTCATGACCAACCGAGCCGAAAATCTCGGACCGATTGATTTGGTAAAAAATGTTTGCTGCGCCACCGCACCTATTCTACTTTTGTCCGTCAAAATTCGCCAGCCGGCAGAGCAAAACCGTACAATTGCAAAAAACATCCCTGAAAAAGGAGTCACCTTTTTCAGATCATTCAAATACATTGCATATTGCTTTAAGTTACTGGCTGAGGATCTGGCAGCCGGTTTTGGTTATCAAGACATCGTCTTCGAGTCTGACGCCGATGCCGGCTTTTTGGTCGTAGAGGCCAGGCTCGACGGTCAAAACCATGCCGGCCCGTAGCGGTTGGTCGTAGTCGGCCGCATCGTGGACGTCAAGCCCGAGATGATGGCTGACCATATGTGGGATTGTAGAATTTTTGCTAATCGGCAAATTTAGCCTTTTGGCGTAAATGGCTGCTTCGGTTTCGACGGCCTGTTGGTACTGTTCATAAATAACCCCCGGTTTGAGCAGGTTTAGAGCAAATTTCTGCAGTTCCTCGACGGCTTGATAAATATCTTTGGCCCGGCCCGAGAAAGGCTTTACGCCAATAGTCCGGCTGATGTCAGCGCAGTACCCTTCAAAAGAAGCGCCGACATCGAGTAAGATCAGCCCGTGGTCTAGTTTGGCTGAATTATCCGTATAGTGGATCTGGGTGCTATTGGCGCCGCTAGCCACGATCGAGCCATAAGCCGGACCATCGCCACCCCGTCGGCGAAACTCGTATTCCAGTAAGGCCTCAATCTCATGTTCAAATCTAAAATTGGCCAGTTGTTTCTGAACTAAATCGATCGCGCCCAGTGTGATGTCGATGGCTTTTTGGATCCTTTTGAGCTCAAACTCTTGTTTTATCATCCGCAAAGAAGCCACGGCCGGACGCAGATCTGCTAATTTCAAACTCGGACTGGCCCGGCGCAGCCGGCTGATTAGCTGGGCCCGGGCTGGATTTGGCTGCATCCGGTAATACTTTTGCATTCGGTGTTTTTTGTAGGGCAAAGGCGTGTAGACGGTTTTGACCTTGGCCAGCAAGGCGGTCAATTCGGCTTGGATCTTCGAGGTAGCAATCACTCGATCAATGCCACTGATTTGGCTGAGTTGCTGCTCGCTCGGTTGGCCTTCCCACAACTGATGATGCGCCTCAATAGCCGGTGCCAGCAAAATCTCCTGACTTTGTCCTAGAATCAAAAAGCAATCTGGCTCACGCAGGCCGCTCAGATAATAAAATGTACTATCCTGAGTCAGCGAATAGGCTTCGTCGTGGCGTTTTTGGAGCCGCACGTGGGCCGGTATAATGGCCAGCTCGCCAGGTTTTAAATCCAGAGATTTAACTAAATTTTTGCGGTTACCGCTGAAAAATTGCTGCCTTGTCATTTGGTTTTTAGTCTCCCAAACAGCTGTGAACCCCGTTTTTCACCCAGCAGGTCTTTTAATTCTTGCTCATCAGCCACTTCGACTGCTCGCAAGCTGCCAAAATGCCTGACTAGCTTGCGACGGGTTACCGGGCCGATGCCTTCAATTTCATCGAGGCGCGAGGCCGTCTGTCCACGAATCTTCAAACTGGTGTGATAGCTGACAGCAAAACGATGCGATTCGTCGCGTACCCGTTGCAACAATTTGATGATCGGCGAATCAGACGCTAAAACTACTTCTTCTAGGTTATTACCGGTGGGCAAAATTATCGTTTCATAGCGTTTGGCTAGCCCGATCAGGGGGATTCGGATGCTTAAGTCAGCTAAGGCTTGGAGGGCCGCACCGACTTGGCCTTTGCCGCCGTCAATCAGTAAAAGATCGGGCAAGGACTGGCTGGACAGACCACGGCCGGTAAATCGGCGGGTCAGGACTTCGCGCATATGGGCAAAATCATCGTTGCCGGGACGGCGCATTTTGTATTTCCGGTAAGAGCGCTTGTCGGCCACGCCGTCAATGAACACTACCTGGCTGGCTACGTTGTTGGTGCCGGACATGTGGGAAATATCATAGCCTTCTATCCGGCGCAAAGGCGAATTGAGACCCAATAATTTCTTGAGACCATCGAGGGCTTGATCTTTAGTGATATCAAATAGTTCGCGGTCGCTAAAGATTATCTGCGAATTCAAGCGTTTGAGTGAGCTTATCTGATCGCGCAGCCTGGCAGCTTTCTCGTATTCGTTACTTTTTGCCATACTTTTCATTTCTTTAGTCAGTTGTGCGAGCAAGGTTTTATTGTTGCCATTTAAGTATTTAATTAAAAGCTTCAAAGTCTTTCTGTACTCGGCTGGCGAAGTCCTGCCGGCTTCCAAGCCTGGAGAGAGACCTATATCGGCTAGTAGCTTGGAGCCGGTCTTGGGGGCTACTTTGGTGTCGTATGGGAAAATGTGACGCAAATATTTCAGAGCTTTGCGGATGCCTTCGACGAATGGGCCGATGTAGACGGCCCCGTCATCGAGTGGCTGGGGGG
>CAZLKQ010000021.1:0-10312 GCA_964560175.1 uncultured Candidatus Saccharibacteria bacterium | reverse complement strand
TAAAGCGGAATTTTGCCTCGTAAGGAGTGGATTCATAAATTTTTTCGCTGGCTCCCTCATCGATGGTTAGAGTTGATGGAGTATTTGGCAGATTGAGAACCGGCTGGTCATAGCTTTTGATACCCACCGGGGTCTTTTGCGGCCATAAGACAACGACTCCAGCAGCGATCGTCAATAAACATAAAAATAATAATATTAGTTTCTGGTAAATCCTCACCTCTATATCGTATCAAATCCCTCAAAATTTAGAGTTTAGCTGGTACTAGTTGGTGACTTGAATGTCGAACTCTACCCATGGGTCTACGAACCAAGCTACGCCCTCCATCACTAGATTGAACCGTTCTACATAAAGACCGGGAGTATTCGGCGTTCTGATGTTGAAGACGAATGTCCCTATGCCGTCCGGAGGGACAGATGACTCAGCTAACGTTGCCGCCCGAAAGGCGTTTACCCAACTGCCATCATTGAACACACTGGTTCTATACGAAGGATTCCAAGTTGCCAGCCGCACTGGGTTGGACGAGTTTGTCCAAGTCATATTGCCGGTGTTGCGCGCTTCCAAAGTGAATTGGGCATTGGTGTTTCGCGGGATGGTAAATGATTCGGTAGAGGAGGTTTGGGATCCCGGTACCATTTGCCAGCTCAAGTCTTGGTCAACCGTAATGTCGAATTCCATCCAAGGATCGGTAAACCACTCTACACCCTCCATGACCAAGTTGTACCGCTCGACATAGAAGCCTTCTTGGGCAGGTGCGCGAGCTATGAATACAAATGTGCCGTTTGCGCCGGGAGCTACTGAGCTTTCTTGCAAGACGGCCGGCCGGATAGGCAAAGTCCAAGAAGAGTCGTAGAACGGACTCTGGCGGTTAGTCGGATTCCAAGTTCCCAATCTTACTGGGTTGGTGGTATTGGACCAAGTCCTATTACCGGTATTTTTAGCAACCAGGGTAAACTGAGCAGTCGAGCTGGGCAGCAAGACAAAACTGTTTGTACTAGAGGATTGGGATTTCATTTCCCAATAATAATTGCTTTTATCAATGATCAAGTGGAGCATGAAACCCGCGTCATTGAACCAAGTCGAACCCTCCGCGACTAAGTTGAAACGCTCGTCATAAATGCCGCTGCGATTGGGCACATTGATTACGAATTCAAAGGTACCAAGTTCTCCGGGTTGCACCACGCTTTCTTTCAGGGTAGCCGGCCTAAATGGTCCTTGCCAACTGGGATGATACAAAGCGCTGTTATGATTTGTGGGCGCGTATGTTCCCAGGCGCACGGGGAAGTTCGTGTTTGACCATGATTGATTGCCAATGTTGCGCGCCTTGAGCGTGATAGTTGCCGGCTCATTGCCGCGAACTACCGAGGAGCCGGTAGAAATATTAATGTTGCCCTCAAAGTACCAGGCATAATCAGAGAAAAGCGATCGCCAATAACTATCACCCCGCAAGCGGGCAAATACCGTAAATGTTCCATATCTGGTATCAGTGCTATTCATGGCACCGCCATCAGAAGTAATAATGCCCATCCTTGCGCGCTTACAATCGAACCGGTTCATGACATACGGCGAACCTTCGTATGGTTGGGTGGTCCGATTGTAGCCAAAATGCTCAGCTTGGGTAGCATAAGCACCGGCTCGGCCGTTATAACTAAATAAAGTATCTTTGACTAGCACTATATTCTGTTCCGATGCCTGTAATCGCCGTCTCTCGCGGGGAACTGATCCCCTCCAGACATAATCATCTTGTAACTTATTAGCCATAAATTTCAATTGCCGGTAAAATTCTTCGTCGCTGACCGGACCGGGCGGATAAGGCCCGCCATCGCCATTGACGAATTGGAATATGCCTTGGCCGTTGCTCGGATTACTACGGCCAAAATTTGTTTCCCGGTAGTGAATCGCCGCCAGCATTTCCCAGGGCACGCCGGTTTCGTTCATTACCCCGATGTAGGCAGGCTTATTACTTTCAATCTTGCTATTGAAGGAACTGCTGAAAGTGGTAAAGACATCACTGCATTCTGTAGCGTGAGCGGCCTGTGCGATATCTGCACGCTGGAAAGTCACAAGACAAAGCAAGCAAATCGCAAGAAAGGCGAGCTTGCTCAGGATCTTATAAATCTTTGGCTTCTTCTGGCTCATAGTCTATGTGTACTTTATTTACATCTACACCACTTTGTTGTAAATAGTCCAAAGCGTTTTGCTTGTACTCTCTGAGTTGTTCACGGTACATTTCATACTGGTCTGGACGGTTTATGATCGCATAGAGCGTAATTAGGTAGTTGGGACCGGACTTTCGGATCTTGTACTCGTCATTCTCAGTTATTAGTTCATAGTTTGTTATGGCGTCTTCGGGCACATCATTGGGAACATTGATAGTCTGGCCCTCAGTGGTCTCCTGGCGAGTGTTGTCGCCGGGAAGAGGCGTGTCAGTTGACATATCACTCGCCGAGGGTTGTCCGTTTCGGACAAACTGCCAATAGGCAACCCCTGCTAGTGCCAATAGTGCAATTACGATGATTATGAGTTTTTTGTTCATATTTATATTTTATGCTTTATGAAGTAAGCATAGCACTTTTACACACATTTTGCAACATGTTTTATCTGCTTCAGCAAGATAGTCAACTAAGCACTAACATACTTAGCTAATCAACTCGCTTTCTGGTCTTGGAATTGCAATATTTCTACTTCTTTTTTAGCTTTTCTTTTGGAACAGAGATTATCTTTTTCATAGCCATATCAAATTTGTCCATTGGGCTATCTTTAATCACACCTTTTTTGGTCGTCTTTGCATTTTTCGTTTTTTTGCTCTGTGAATCCATGTGTTAAGTTTAACACTTCGGTTATACTTACAGATATGATTGATCTTCAGATAACGCACCACTCTCTCTAAACATGGACAACAAGATTGCTGTTGATATAGCGCTACTACCGCCCCAGGCAACAACGGAGGAAATTATAGCCCTAACTTCACATCTGCCTGATGCATCAACACGCCTTAATGCCCAAGATTGCTTACCGCATATAACCCTGGCAATGGGACTTCTGAGCAAAGACAAACTTTCGCTAGTAGTTGCTGCTTTGAAAAATCTGACAGTGGATATCGGTAAGATGTCCATTTCTATAAAAAGCGCCCGTTCATACCAGTGGAAAGGGAGTACATTAGAGCCCTTCAGTGAGCTCGTAGTTGATCTAAGCCCCGAACTCACAAATCTACAGGCCGAAGTTATGCGATTGTGTATGCCGCATCTAACATACGATAACGTCCAAGTTAATCACTTTTTTTCACCTCCCCCGGTCGACGAGCATAGTATCTATTGGGTAGAACACTACCGAGAGCACCATGAATCTCGTGATAGCTTCCGTCCCCACATTACGCTTGGCGAAGGAGTGATAGAGAAGCTAGAGAGACCGATCACTTACTCTGGTAGTCACTTGGTAGTATGCCATCTTGGTACTTACTGCACTTGCAGAAAGGTTCTCGTCAAAATCTAGACTATAATTACAGACATGAAAAGTATAAGAGAAGATGATCTTGTAAAAACTGTTATCAAACAAAGAGTTGAGACTCTATATTTAGTGAACGATAGAGACTTAGATAGCTTAAAAACAAATAGTATTGCTGCCGACATTTTGATATTAATAGCATCTATATCACTGGGAACTTTCTTTAGTGGTAACTCTCGCATTTTCTTAGTCGTAGGCCTATTAGCTCTTTTGATGGCATTGTTTTTTTACTATCTAAAGATTGATTTTATACGTGATACAAAAAAGTCTGGCGAAGTAGAGGAAATCAAGAAAGCAAAATTAACAGAGTTCAATATCATCAAAGCAACCTACGGTACTACCTCTGAAAATACAATTGATATAACTGAAAGACTTAAAAGACAGATAAAAGATAATCGGTTGAATGTGGCAACCACTAATGAGATTGCTGGTAGTGACCCAGATCCAGGTACAGTAAAATATCTTGAGATTGAATACGAGTATGGGGGTACAACGGTAACTAAAAAATATAGAGAAATGGAAAACATCGATATTCCATAGTTCCACTCCTATGTCGTAGAATAAGCTATCTGATTAGCTGCCCATAACGAGACATCCCGGAAGGGATATGACAATTTCTATTTAATACACAAGGGAACGATCCTGCGCAAAGATAAGCATTTTAAAACTGTGCAAACAATGTGCAGATTCGGTTTACAGCCAGTTCATAAACCTATACTAGCTTGTTGATAAGAGCCTGTATTTTGTGGACAAAGTGGGGCGAATCAAAGTTTTTTGCATGATTTGTGATCCTTTCAGAGTCGAATTTCATTGTGGAAAAGTCATTTAATGCCTGTTTTAGGCTCTTGGCCGTCTGATTTTCAAAAAATATACCCGATATTTTTGGCTCAACCGTATCGAGTGCCCCACCAGCCTTTAGCGCAATCACTGGACAGCCGGCGGCCATAGCCTCGACAGCGGTGATACCGAAGTCATCTTCATTAGGGAAAATAAAACCCTCGGCGCTACGCAACAGATCGACTTTTTCGCCGTCGGCTACATCAGTACGGAATGTCACGCTCGGTCCGGCCATTTTAACTAATCTGCGGTGCTCCGGTCCATTGCCGACCACTGTCAGACCCAAACCTAGCTCGCTGCAAGCCCGAACCGCTAAATCAATCCGTTTGTAGGGCACTTGTCTACCAACGACAATGAAGCCTTGTCGTGGATTCTGAAATCTGAAATCTGAAATCTGAAATCTATCTGTATCGACTGGGGGGAAAATAACGGTCGAGTCGCGGCCGTAATACTTTTTGATCATCTTTTTAGTATGCGTAGAGTTGGCAATCAGAACATCGGGCTTTTGGGCGGCCGCGTAATCCCACCGGCGCATCGGACCGACCAATATCTTCAAGCCGAGTCGAGCCAAAGGATTAAAAATGCCAAAACCAGGCTCTTTGAGGTAACTCTCAAAGCGATCCCAATAATAATGTGTCGGAGCATGAATGTAAGCCACATGCAGTGGCTTAGTAGTCGGTAGTTTGGAGTTAGGAGTTAGTTTAGAATTATTCAAATTCCTATCTCCTATCTCCGACCTCCTAACCCTGATGCTTTTGGCCTCGGCGCCTGAGGAGGAGATCACCAAATCGAAAGCCGATAAATCCAGATGGCTGAACCAGTAAGCACGCAAAAATGGCACAAATTTGCGCAGACGAGGGAAGGGCCAATTCTGTAAAAATCCGGTCACAACCTTGCCATCGAGGTCCTTTTGCCACTGGGGGGCACAATAGGAAGTGTAGATCGGTGCATATGGAAACATCCGGTGCAATTCCAGTACCACCTGCTCGGCACCGCCGGCCACCATCCAATCGCAGACAATCGCAACTCGCTGCTTGCTCACGCCGTACCTTTGCGCCCCAGGACAACGCCAATAGTTCGGAACAAGATCTTTATATCCATCCAGATTGACCAATTTTGGACGTAGTAAAGATCGAGCTGCAGACGCTCATCCAGGCTGATGTCGCTGCGGCCGGAGACTTGAGCCAGGCCGGTGATGCCGGTCTTTACTTTCAAAACCAGTGGTCCGCGGTCCTCAAAAAACTTCAACTCATTGCCTGGAATTGCTCTCGGACCGACCAGGCTGAGTTTGCCTGACAGTATATTGAGCAGCTGTGGCAGCTCATCTAGGCTCCAACGGCGCAGCCAGGCGCCAAACCGGCTAATTCTAGGATCATCGCTGACTTTGGCACGATTTTCTTCAAATTCTTTGATCAGCTCTGGCCGGCCTAGCTCACGGAAGACCTCGTCAGGGTCGCGGCCACTGTAGGCTGTCTTCACTGAGCGAAACTTTATAACTGTCGCCTCATTGCCAAAGCGTGTCAGCCTTTTTTGGCGGAAGAAAACTGGTCCCGGATCGAGGATTTTTATCAAGACAGCTAGCACCAACAGCAATGGACTGAGAATCAGCAGAGCTAAGCTGCTGGCCGCTATGTCAAAAATCCGCTTGGTTATCTGTCCCCAGCCAATCAGTTTGGTCGGATGCAGTGTCAGCATCGGGAAGCCGGCAAAAAGCTCCAGCTCGCTATGGGCGGTCAGGGCAGTACTCTGCTCTGGCACAAACCGGTATTCCATATGCAACCGGGTGGTCTCCGCCACGATCGATTCATTATCCTTCTTGCGGGGGGAGAGCTGGGTTTGGATAATGCTCTCTATCGATAAACCCTCCAAGGCCGCCAAGCCGGCATCCAGGCTCAGAAAATGTTTGCCCTCGAATTCCTCGGGCAAATATCGCCGGCTGGCTACGATAGCGCTGACGTGGTAGCCGCTGAGCGGGTGATTCATCAGGGTTTCGGCCAGCTCCTTGGTGCTAGCTCCGTCGCCGACCAACATTACCCTGAGCTTGCCGACACCAAAGCTCAGTAGCACTTTGCGAAACAGCCGCTGCAGTGTCCGCTCAAAAACCAAAATCACAAAACCAAGGGCTAGAGCGTACGCTGCCACCGAACGGGCTGGGAAAACTGGTGTCAGAACCACGAAATCATAGCCGATCACGAACAGGATGCCAGCGAAGCTGCCGACAAATAACAACCAAGTCTCGCGCAGCCAACTATTCCACATTTCTTTTTTATAAAGTCCGAGGCTCGAGAAAATAACCAGCCAGAAGGGGATCAACAGCAAAAATATTTCCAGATAGGTGCGGGCAGCAATCGGTTGGACCAACGGCCGCGCATCGAGCTTTACCCGCACGATGTAGGCAATAACAAAGGCCGACAGAACTGCCACGAAGTCGCCGACTAACAACAGAAGATTGAAAATAAGGGTGCTTTGCTTTCTCATAACAGTAGTACTAGTATACCGATTATCTGTTCGGCTACAATGTAGGGATGTTAAAACGCGTAATAGAGTACTGGTTAGTGCTAGGTGGCCTGGTCTATGTTGCCAGCCATTTGCCCGAGCTTCCTTTTGCTGGTTCTAATAAAATCTCTCCATTTCAGATATATCAACTAGTTACACTTTTACTATGGATAGGGCTGTTAGCTTTTAGCCGCGTCGCGTCGCATGCTACAGCTGAACTTTACAACCGACATCGCCGCCTTGTCTTGGCAATATTTATATTTGTAGCTTATGCGGCGCTCAGCTTACCTCTCAGTGGGGCGCGGGATATTCCCTATTCCTACACCGTGGCGTTATTGGAATCTGGCGCAGGCTTTGGTGGCGCGATCTTCCTCTTGGGTACGCTCGTTCCTAACCGTCTGAACATATTTTTGCGTGTCATTGTAGTAGCTGGGATTGGCCTGTCACTTTTTTGCCTGTGGCAGTTTATCGGCGACAACTTAGGTGTCCCGGTTTGGGCGACGCAGATATTACCCACCACCACCTGGACTCAAATAGATTTCACTCGGGTCAATGGCTTATCGGCTGAGCCGCAATTTTTAACTACGATCTTACTGCTGCCGGCAGCAATTATGGTTATCCGTTTGTTTTCCCGCAAAAATCTTGGGTGGAAATTGCCGGCTGCCGTATTGCTAATCGACACGGCAGTCTTTTTGTCCTTGTCGCGCGGCGGTTTCTTGGCCCACGGCTTATTGGTAACGGCCATGATCGGCGTGGCAGTTTGGCAGAAGAATTTTCGAGTTATTGGTATGCGGATTGGGCTGGGGCTGGTAGCACTAATTCTGGCCTTGCTACTCGTTGGTTGGTCAGGTCAGCTGCCTGGCCACCGCGGCTCGCGTTGGGTCGTGTATCGTTATCTAGAACAAGCTAGCGGCGGCTTGCTGCCATTGCATACCAATTTTGTCGCCCAAAACAAGCCGGTTCTGGAGATCCAAAATCCAGACAAAGATCTGGGAGTAGCTGTACCGGAAGCTGGCAAAAAAGACGATGTCGGTGTCGTTGATCAATCAACGGATAGTAGACTGGAGACCTACAAAACAGCATTTCGTTTGTGGATACATTCACCCCGCACAATCGTTCTTGGTATAGGCTGGGGGAATGTAGGAGCGGAAGCTAACAAACAGTTTGGGGAAAGTTTTTCGCCTAAACACATTACCAACAACCAAACTATCCAGATCATCACCGAACTCGGCATGATCGGCCTAATCATCGCCGGCTGGGTCGCCCTGGAGATACATTACCTGGTGAAAAATATTCGCGACCCGGTCTTTCGAGCCGGTGTTGTAGGTCTCGCTCTTGGTTTAGCTCTGCAGCTGCAATTTTACTCGGCATTGCACTTGGCCCAGCTGTGGTTTTGTCTGGCCCTTATTCTACTGTGGTCTTCTGGCTCCAATGCCAAGCATCGCGGACAGCATCGTTAATAGTCAGTCGCGCGCTCCAGCCTAATTCTTTTTTGATTTTGTCGACCACGGCTGAGCAAGCAGCCGGGTCGCCTGGCCGGCGCGGCCCAATGTCTTTTTTGACCTTTAGATTGTTTTCTGTCTCAAAGGCTGCGATCAACTCCAAGACACTGGTGCCTTTTCCGGTGCCGACATTATATATATGATTGCCTGGTAGGGTATTTTTTTCGACGGCCTGGACATGAGCCCGCGCCAGATCACTGACGTGGATGTAGTCGCGGATGCAAGTGCCGTCTGGCGTGTCGTAATTATCCCCGAAAATATTTACCGCTTCATCTGCCTTGACGCAATTTATTACGATTGGTAATAGGTTTTGCGGTTGGCCCTTTGGCAACTCACCCAATTGCCCGCTACTATCGGCACCGACCACATTGAAATATCGGAGTGAGGTGGCAACCAACTTTGGATAAGACCGACAAAAATCGGTCAATATAATCTCATCCATCAGTTTACTCCAACCGTAAGGCGACATAGGATGGCATTCTACCGACTCGTCGACTTTGGCAACCGGCGGTTCGCCGTAGACGGCCGCCGAGGACGAAAAAACAAAATTTGTAACAGCCGTTTTTTGTAGGACATCCAGCAGTTCGATAAATCCAGAAACGTTATTTCGATAATATTTCAGAGGGTTTTGCACCGATTCGGCCACGGCTTTGTCAGCCGCGAAATGCACCACTGCCTCGATCTTGTCTTTTTTGATTATTTTCTCGAGTAGTGTTTTGTTTTGATACTGCGCGTCGTAAAATTTCATCTTTCCACCGGTGATATTTTCGAGTCGATCTAGTACAGAGGAATCCGAATTGGCCAGATTGTCCAGGATTATTGGGGTATGTTTAGCGCGAACCAACTCAAGGGCGGTGTGGGAGCCGATATAGCCTAAACCCCCAATAACCAAAACTTTCATCACGACTTACGCACCACACCAAAATGCTGACTGGCCAAGCCAGTCGCAATTGGTGTTTTTGACGCTATAGCTGATTTTCGATAGCGAAACTCTCCTTGCCGTACCACTTGTACGTCGCGTTTCGTTTCTTGTCGATAAATCAGCTCTATCATTCAAATGCGTAAGTCGTGTCATGTTTTAACTTTAACATTTGCTAAAGTATAAGCATGAGCAAAAAGCGAACTAAGTTGAGTATTACCGGCGAAGTGATACGCTACGGCATCTCCGGAGGGGCATTTTTCTGGTCTGGATATTTGGTGTTTGCGATTTTGTATTCCGGTCTAGGCCTGAGTCTAGGTCCGGCTAAGATCACTGCTTATTTGATTGGCTTGTCTATCAATTTCGGACTGCAGCGCTGGTGGGTTTTTAAGTCCGGCCGTCCCAAGAAAAATCTACCCAAAGTCACAGGCAAATATCTGCTGCTGAGTCTGGTCAATCTCGGCATCGACTATGTTATCGTAGTCGGCCTGGCCGAGCTGGGCATGAGCCCATATCTGGGGCAATTTGTCTCAGCAGCTTTCTTTACCGTCTGGAATTACGTCTGGTACAAATTCATCGTTTTCAAAAAGGAATCTGCGTAGGGGAACGTCCCCTACGCAAAAAAATAACAATGTCTAGTTTGCCGACGAAGAAACAGAGAGAACTTTTGAATTTTATAACTTCTTTTATAGGCGAACATGGCTACAGTCCCAGTTACCGCGAGATCCGGGCCGGGCTGTCATATAACTCAGTGGCGACCGTCGCCAAGCATGTCAGCAACCTAGTCGCCAAAGGATTGCTCACCAAAAAAGACAAATCCGCACGCTCATTGGAACTAGCCAGTGGCAGCACGCCGGTGCCGGCCGGTCTATTGCCAAAGTCCAGCTCCAACCAAAAGTGGCTGGTGGATGCTATCGACGCCAAATTCCGGATGGCTGACGCCAAACCGACTGGCAAGCAGCTTGATGAACTGGTCGTACTGGTAGCTTCGCTCAAAGTACTGGGTATGGACGGCGCCTTTACGGCTTTTGCGCCCCGCCTATCTCAGCTAGAAAA
>CAZLKQ010000020.1:0-10412 GCA_964560175.1 uncultured Candidatus Saccharibacteria bacterium | reverse complement strand
GCCTTTATATTCCGTTTTTTTCCGCCCGAGATAAACAAAGACATCTTGAACTCAGCAGAGTTGGCGACGATTTTTCATTTTCCGGATCAGCGCTTTACTCTCAGCTCGCGGCTAAAACGCCAAGAATCCAAGCAAGTCGATGGTCCGACAAATGTGCCGGCTGATGGCCTGTTATTCGGATACAATCTGTTCCGTGGAACCAAAAAGGAAATCCGCTTGGGTCTTGAGGATCGACGCAGACATACCTATGTCGTAGGTCAGACTGGTACGGGTAAATCTTATCTTCTAAAGAACTTGGCACTCCAAGACATGCTGGCAGGTAATGGCTTTGCGTTTATCGATCCGCATGGCGATGCTGTCGAGGATCTGCTGGGGATGGTGCCAAAAGAGCGGACTGAAGATGTCATATATTTTAACCCCAGCGACCTCGAATACCCCCTAGGATTGAATTTATTTGAATTTAAGACCACCGACCAGAAAGATTTTCTGATCCAAGAGGCCATCAACATGCTATACAAGCTCTACGACCCGCAGCGTCAGGGCATCATTGGGCCTCGTTATGAGCACTTGTTTAGGAATGCCGCTCTGACCGTGATGGCTGATCCCGAAGGCGGCACCTTGATTGATATACCCAAGCTATTCCGCGATCCGCGCTTTGTTGCTCAGAAACTCAAACATGTAACCGATCCGACGTTGTTGGAGTTTTGGCAAAAAGAAATGCCCCAAGCCCAGCGATCGAATGAGTTCGGCGATGTCATGAGTTGGTTCGTCTCCAAATTTGGAGCATTTTTATCCAACACCATGATGCGTAACATCGTCGGCCAGACTAAAAGTGCTTTTGATCTGAGAGAAATTATGGATAAGAAGAAAATACTGCTAGTTAATCTAAGTAAAGGCCAAGTCGGTGAGTTGAACTCCAAGCTGCTGGGTATGATTTTCGTCATGAAGCTGCAGGTTGCGGCCATGAGCCGATCTAACATTTCCGAAGAGCAACGAACCGACTTCTGTCTATATGTCGACGAATTTCAAAATTTCTCGACTGACTCATTTGAAAGTATCTTATCCGAGGCAAGAAAATATCGACTCAACCTGATTGTGGCCAACCAGTTTATTGCCCAACTCAGCGATGAAATCAGGGATGCAGTCTTCGGCAATGTTGGTACGGTCATCAGCCTGAGATCCAGCGCCAATGACGCTGAATTCCTGGCCAAGCAATTTAGCCCCAGCTTTGACATGCAAGACCTGATCAATCTTCCTAATACCCAAGCAGTCGTGCGAATGATGATTCATGGAGTCCCCTCAACAGCCTTTAGCATGAATACGCCGCCGTTTTTAGGGCATGTCAATCATCGTTTGGTTGCAGCTCTCAAACAATTATCAGCCGCCAAGTACGGCCAATCTAGAAGTGTTGTAGAAAAGACAATATTTGATAGACAAAAAACAATTACACCAGAATTTCCTGGACCGAGTTCCCAGATGGGTATGGGTTCCCGGCCAGCTGGACCGGCAATTCCTGGTTTTCCGGCTCCAGCAGATAGACCCAGCAGCTCATTCTTGGATGACTGGCTGGCTAAGCGGCGGGCCCAACTGGGTTCTACACCGGATAACTCACCCCCATCTCAGCCGGCAATCATTCCGTCGACATTGCCAGCCAAACCTAATCCATCAGAAGAAATTCAGCCAGATAAACATGCTTACATCGCCCAATCTGAGGTGGGCGCGGCCTATCCCAAAAATACAGCCGTTCAAAGTATTTTTGGCAGCGACAAGACGCCGAGCCGGACCAGTCAAATTTTCGATCATGACCACAAGAAGACTCTGAAACCATTGGAAGACCAAACTTTGTTGGACTCACCGTTGACGATAGACTCCAAGAGCCAGCCAACCGGCGACCTGGTCAGCATTGATAGTGTGGCCGATGTTTTGAAACAAAAGCTGGACCGGGAAGGTCACCAAACAACTGAGACTTTGGTCGAAACCACCAAAGGGGAGAAACCTAAAGATACCGACAAGCTGGATGATGAGAAGGATGAGCAAGAGGTACCTAAACTGCGGGCCGTCAACAAGACCCAGAGCAAAGAGAACTTGAAGCCGGACGAAGTTTTTGTCGATGAGACTGGACGGGTTTACCAAGGCACAATTGAAGACGAATGACGAATAGGGAATGAGGCTGCGTGTCTAGCTGGAGTGTTTTTTTCTGAGGACGACTAGTCTGAAAAAGTCGACCAATGAACCAAAGGCAAAACCGGCTAACAGGCTGGCCATGAACCAACCACTGCCAGAAATTTCATAGCCCCAGCGCCGGGCGATAATGTATACGGCCAAGGTTACGACTGATGCGAAAACTCCAGCCATAAGAACTGGCAGGGGTCTAAACAAAGTCTTAGCCACAAAGTCGCCGGACACCTCAAGAATAGGGGCATGCACCAAACGGCTTAATAAGGCTTGGCGTCTTGGCAATTGCTTGCGAACTTCAGACATAGTCTGGCGGTAGGTCTGCCGCTTTGACGTAGCGATATATGGCTGCTGGGAACTCTCTGAGGACTTGTCATGGGTTTTTAGTTGGTCAGCAGTCTTGTTGGTGTCTAAATGTTCAATCTGCTGCCGAGCGGTCTCCAGGGATTTTGCTTTGTTTTCGTTTTCACGCTTTTCATTAACTTCAGGCAATTCCACAGATCGCTCGGTAGCCTGCTCGCTATTGGGCCGATTGCTTTCTGGTGAGGCTTTGTATTTCTCACTCATCTATCCCTCCGTCTCTCTTTTTCTAACTAAACCAAGCTCTTTGATCAACAAATTGTTTCTGGATCGAAGGAAAGTAGCCACGCCAACTAGGCCCAAGCTGATCGCCACGGTCGCACCAGGACCGGTACTAGGCAGCTTTGAGGAAACGCGCTCTACTTGCTTGCCAGGGGGAGCGGGCAGCTTTATTTCTACCGAATTGCCGAAAATATTGAACATTATCAGGTCAAACCGCGACGGATCGGAACTAGATGTCGAAGTGGTCGGTATCGGGTCTTTTACCTTGACAGTGAAGCTCAGTTCGACTGTTTCGCCTTTTTTGATATCAAAAGGCTTCCAGTTCAAGGTTTTGTTGGTGGTATCGAACTCAGCATTTCCCAGATTGATGATGTCTGAGTAGTCCAAAATATCGCCGACAAATTCTGGACTCTCCAAGCGGTAGTTGTCAATTTTACTACTACCGTTATTGGTAACACTCAAGACGTAGCGGATTTCGTCGCCGGCGTTGGCCTGGGTGCCGTTTGCGTCTGTCCTACGCGGGTCTCCCTCCGGCGCGCTCAGGTTCTGGGCCCGCTTCGAAAATTCAGGCGGCTGCTCCGGCGTCGGTTGTTCAGGAGTTGGCTGTTCAGGCACTGGTTGCTCGGGTGTTGGCTGCTCTGGTGTGGTTGGTACTTCTACCGTAAAACATATTTGGTCGGACTGTACTTTGGAATGATTATCAGCCCGAATAGTGGCAATGTTACAGATTTGAGCTCCATTAGGGGCGTCGGCTTTCACCTTGACCCGCATGTCGGTATAGCCGTTACCGCCGGCCGCCAAAGAGGTCATCTTCCAGAAGTAGTAGGTGGTGTCGGAGCCGCCGGTGATGCCGCCGCTGGCCCCGGCGATCGCGTAGCCTCCCCGGAAACTGCCGGTGGTGTAGGTCGGGATACCATCTTCGATTATCGGGGTGTTGGCCGGACCGCTGCCGATATTAGAGACAGTCAGCCGCCAGGCCAGCTCTTGGCCGCGCCGGACTTTGCTGCCGTTGGCCGGATAACCGCCAGGAGTGGTTTTATCGATGGTGAGCTTCGGCGGTTTATTCTCGGTAATGACCAAGTTGCCACAGTCCCAGAGGATATATATATCCTTAGAGCGTATATAGAGGGCGTCTTGGTAGCGTTTAGACCAAGCCCATACACCAATCGGCTTCAGGTAGTAGGATCTACCACTGGGTGATTTTAGCGCTATCTCGCCGGGTTTGAGGGTTTGGCTTCTGCCCAGTGAAAATAGGGCTTTATTTTGGGTGTCGACTTGCTTAGATTCGGCGGACAGCAGATCTTGTTCAGTGACGCCAAATTCCTTCATCGCAAACAACTCTTTAAAGTCTTGTTTGCGGCCATCATTGTTATCTCTATAAATCTGGACCATTCTGGCCTTAGCCGAAGTAAAGTTGGTGCCGATTCCACCCCAGACGATATCATTTTCTGCGGCTTGGACGGAGGACGTGGGCGGCAGGGTCCAAAACACCCCTTGGATAACCAAGGCTACCAGTAGAGTAACTACGCCGGCGGTCCGGGCGACATTTTCTTTGCGCAAACGTTCGCTGTAGAACACGATATTGTTCAGTAGGCCTGGGCTGAAGGGCAGATTGGAGACTAGTTTTTTGAACATATTTGTTACTCTTTTTTACTATTGAACCATAAGCTCGTTAACAGATGCAAGTATTAAAGTAGTTTTTGGCTGGATTTTTTTTCAAATCCTGAGCTTTATTGGCTGCAAACAGAGGGAAATTTCACTAATTAGTCATTGCTTAGTTTCATCTATTATTTTACAATGTATGGAGGTGGAAATCGTGAGTAAAAACTCACATACAACGTACAAATAACAACAAACCATGGAGTTACGGAGGGTGAATGGCGGATAAAAAATCTGCACAGTCTTATGATGCACAGCAGATCCAAGTACTGGAGGGTTTAGACCCTGTTCGCAAGCGCCCCGGGATGTATATCGGTGGCACTGGTAAAGAAGGTCTACACCATCTGATAAAAGAAGTAGCCGACAACTCGGTCGATGAAGCGATCGCCGGCTACGCCTCGCGAGTAAAAGTCGAGCTGATGGCCGATGGCGGTGTCAGAATAGGCGACAATGGCCGCGGCATCCCTGTCGATAAGATGGCCAAGACCGGCAAAAGTGCCCTGGAAACTGTTCTGACAGTCCTGCACGCCGGCGGTAAATTTGGCGAAGGCGGTTACAAGGTATCGAGCGGCTTGCACGGGGTCGGAATTAGCGTCGTCAATGCTCTTTCCTCGAAATTAATTGCCGAGGTCCGACGGGACAGCAGCGTCTATGAGCAAACCTATGCCAAAGGTGTCCCACAAGGGGAAATCGTAAAGAAACCGGCTGATAGTGATGTAACTGGCACAACAATTACCTTCTATCCGGACGCCGAAGTCTTCGAAACAGTAGACATTGATAAAGACTTTGTAATCGATTACTTAAGGCATCAGGCTTATCTAACCAAGGGCCTACACGTGGAGTTCATTGATGGGCGGAGTGCTCAAAAAACCAGCTTTTATTTCGAAGGCGGTATCAAATCATATGTAAAACACCTCAACTTTGGCCGGGAAAGCGTCAGCGGCGACATCTTCTACATTGAAAAAAAGGTCGAAGATGCCATTGTTGAAGTGGCGCTTCAGTATACCGACTCCTTTAATGAGAACGTCAAAGCTTTTGCCAACAATGTGTTCAATCCGGACGGTGGCACCCATCTGACCGGCTTCCGAGCGGCCTTGACTAGGGTTATCAACGACTACTCCCGGAAAGGCGGACTACTCAAAGAGAAAGATGACAATCTGACTGGTGAAGACAGCCGCGAGGGTCTGACGGCTGTCATATCCGTCAAGCTGCCCGACCCACAATTTGAAGGCCAAACCAAAAACAAACTGGGCAATCCGGAAATCAGAGGCTATGTCGAACAAGTGATGTCGGAGTGGTTTGCTTATTTTCTCGAGGAAAACCCGGCTACCGCCAAAAGGATAATTGGTAAATCACTACTGGCAGCTCGGGCCCGCCAAGCTGCCAGGGCAGCTAGGGATAGTGTTATCAGAAAAGGCGTCCTGGAAGGCTCCGGCTTGCCGGGCAAACTAGCTGATTGTTCATCTAAAGATCCGTCCAACTCCGAGCTTTATATAGTGGAAGGTGATTCAGCCGGTGGCTCGGCCAAATCGGGCCGCGATAGCAAAACCCAAGCGATTTTACCGCTGAGAGGTAAGGTATTGAACGTTGAACGGGCTCGTCTCGACAAAATGCTGGCCAACAACGAGATTGTAACCCTTATTAAAGCCCTCGGTGTTGGTATCGAGGAACAGTTTAATATGGACGGTCTGCGTTACCACCGCATCATCATCATGACTGACGCCGACGTCGACGGTTCGCACATTTCTACGCTACTGCTGACTTTTTTCTTCCGGCATATGCAGGCGATTATTGACGGCGGCTACTTGTATCTAGCAAAGCCGCCTCTCTACTTACTAAAGAGTGGCAGCAACAAACGCCAGTATGCTTACAGCGATGACGAGCGCGACCAGCTCATCGACAAGATGATAAGTGATCGCAAAGAGAAGGGTGCGGATACTAAATCAAGCGATGATCGCAAAAAGCAAGCCGGCCTGACTGATTTGCAACGTTACAAGGGACTAGGCGAAATGGATGCCGACCAGCTATGGGAAACCACCATGAATCCCGAGAACCGAGTGCTGATCCAAGTCCGTTTAGATGATGCCGAAAAAGCCGATGCCATTTTCAACAAGCTGATGGGTACCGAGGTAGAACTGCGCAAGAACTTTATCCAAACTCATGCCAAATTTGTAAAGGATCTGGACGTTTAAAATGGCAGCCGATATGACTCGCGACGAAGCTCAAGACAGTGGTGAAATCATCAGTAATAAAGACAACGTTTTTGATAACGCCCAATTTATCAGCAGCAGCCACTCCAAAACGGTTGAACTCAGAACCGTCGAGGATGTCATGGAGGACAGCTACCTTCGTTATTCGATGAGCGTGATTGTGGCCCGGGCTTTGCCAGACGTGCGTGACGGGCTGAAACCGGTTCATCGCCGGATTTTGTATGCCATGGACAAGAACGGCTGGCGGCCCGGCACCAAATTTGTCAAAAGCGCCCGTATCACGGGTGATGTCATGGGTAAATACCACCCGCATGGCAACGTAGCCATTTATGACGCCATGGTGCGCTTGGCCCAGAACTGGTCAACCCGATATTTACTAGTTAACGGGCAGGGAAATTTCGGCTCTATGGACGGTGATCCGCCAGCTGCTGAACGTTACACTGAAGCTCGAATGGCCAAGGCCGGGCTGGCATTGCTCGAAGACATCGACAAAGAAACCGTACCATTTCGCGATAACTACGACGGTAGCGAACAAGAGCCAGAAGTCTTGCCCGCCAAACTGCCGAACCTGCTGCTGAACGGCCAGATCGGTATCGCCGTCGGTATGGCCACCAACATCCCACCTCATAACATCAGTGAGATCATCGATGCTATCGTCGAGCTTATCGATAACCCCCAGGCCACCCTCGACGACCTATTGCAGCACGTCAAAGGACCGGATTTCCCGACTGGCGGTATCGTCTACGGCACGGAATCGATCCGGACAGCTTTCGCCACCGGCCGAGGCGGCGTCGTTGTGCGAGGCGTCGCCAGTATCGAAGAAAATAAAAAGGGCGTACCTCAGATAATTATCTCGGAAATTCCTTACGGCGTAAACAAGGCCGGTCTGCTCGAGAAGATTGCCGACTTGGTCCGCGACAAGAAAATTTCTGGTATTCGCGATCTTAGGGATGAGACTGCCCGCGAAGTCGTCCGGATTGTTGTTGATCTTAAGAAGGATGCCTACCCCAAGAAACTACTGAATCAACTTTACAAAATGACGCCATTGCAACAAACATTCCATTACAACATGTTGGCTCTGATAGATGGTATCCAGCCCCGTGTTCTAGGTCTCCAAGATATCCTGCATGAGTACATAAAGCACCGCCAGGTGGTTATCCGCCGCCGGACCGAGTATGAGCTGCGCAAAGCCAAAGAAAGAGCCCATATCCTAGAGGGCCTGAAAATTGCTCTGGACAACATTGACGAAGTCATCTCCCTAATCCGGGCCTCTCAAACTACTGAGGAAGCCCAGGCAAACCTGATGAAGAAATTTAAGCTCTCAGAAATCCAAGCCAGAGCTATCTTGGCGATGCAGCTGCGGGCGCTGGCTGGCCTGGAGCGTAAGAGGGTAGAAGATGAACTAGCTGAATTGTTGAAAATCATCAGCGGGCTGGAAAGCATTCTGGCTGATGAGAAGAAGATCCTGCAGATCATTAAAACCGAACTTCAGGACATGAAAAAGCTGTTTGGCGACGAGCGTCGGACCAAAGTCGTGCCCCAGGAATTGAACAAAATGAGTGATGAGGATCTAGTGCCCCAAGAACAAGTCACAGTCATGATCACTAAAGGCAATTACATAAAGCGCACGCCAATGGATGTTTATAAGCGCCAAGGCCGGGGTGGCAAGGGAAGACGCGGTATGGCTATCAAAGAAGAAGACGTCATCGAGCACTTGGTCATGGCCAACACCCATGATTATTTGTTGTTCTTTACCTCAAAGGGTCGGGTCTTCCGGCTTCGGGCTTATGAAATACCGACAGCCAGCTTGATCGCTCGCGGCCAAGCTATCGTAAACTTCTTGCAACTGCAGCCAGACGAAATTGTTACTTCGCTGATCAATCTTTCCAAAGAAGACCAAGGCGATGGTTATCTGTTTATGTGCACTGAGAGGGGAACTATCAAGAAAACCGCCATCAAGGATTATCAAAATGTCCGACAAAGCGGCCTGATCGCCATCAATATTGACGAAGGTGATGTCCTGCGTTGGGTCCGTCTAACCAACGGCGACAATCAGATCCTCATCTCGACGGCTCTGGGCCAAGCCATTCGTTTCATCGAGTCAGATGCCCGGCCGATGGGCCGAACTGCCAGGGGTGTCCGAGGCATCCGGTTGCGGCCGAATGATAAAGTAGTGGCCATGGATGTGGTGAGGGAAGAAACAAAAGTTTTCGTAATTTCTCAGATGGGTTACGGCAAGCAAACTAGTGCTGGCCAGATCACTCCCCATAAACGCGGCGGCGTCGGTGTCAGAATAGCTCTAGTTAATGACAAGACCGGCAAAGTGGTCGATGTTAAATCTGTCGAAGAACGTGGCCCGACTAATGACCTGGATGAAATATTGATCATATCGGCCCAAGGTCAAACTATCAGACTGAGCCTAGATGACATCCCAGCCATCGGCCGCAGCACCCAAGGTGTGCGGATCATGAAACTTAATGGCGGCGACGAAGTAGCCTCAGTCGCTCTAATCAGCTCGCAAAAAGAAGACGAGGAAGAGGCCGGCGAGTCTGACAATAACCAACTGGAGCTGGCCAATGATTGATCTGCCTTTTGTCATAATCCCGATTTTGGCTTGGCTGGTCGCCCAGATTTTAAAATTCGCGATTTCTGCCCTGAGAGGTTACATAAATTTCAAGCTGCTATATCAATCAGGTGGTATGCCCAGCGCCCACACTGCTCTAATTGTCTCGATCACCACGACGGTCGCTGTGATTGAGGGTGTGAGTTCACCGCTGTTTGGTGTCATTTTGGTCCTGGCCATGATCATTATCTACGATGCCCTGGGCGTTCGCAGGTCATCGGGTTTGCAGGCCGTGGCTATCCAGAACATATACAAGAATGAAGAAATAGATGATAGCCGATTAGCACTTGGCGATGCCAAAGGCCATTCGCCCCATGAAGTTTTGGCCGGCGGTCTTTTGGGCCTATTGATCGCTTTGGCCCTGACATATCAACTATCATCTCCCTATCTGGCGGCTCTAACGCAGTTTCCCACTGAGCTCGACTTTGCGATATTGGTCATATTGATGATCGCTCAATCTATCTACAGTCTTACTGGCCGCCGATCTTCAAATAAAGTCATTAGACTAGCTGCAAAATTACTCGTTCTGGCTTTGTTTATTGTTATATTGTCAACGTTTTTAAAGATTCCGATTCTCGGCTACCGACTGTCTTTTGTGGTTATTCTGGTTGCTTCTTTGACGTTGATAACAGTAGTAAAAAGGACTAGAAAATTAACACCGGTTGTCAGTGTTACGGTTAAGCTCAAGCCCAAAAGGCGTAAAAAAAGAAAATAGACTAGACCGATAGTCTTGACCGAGAACTATAACAGTAGTAATATGGACATTGTCTCGGAAAAGCATGAGTTTTGCACTTGGCCATTGATGACAGGTTGCATCTGGGTGAGCGAAAGCTTTCAATCCGAAGGAAGCATAACAATAGTTATGGTGAGTGAGGAGTCGAAGCTTGCAGCCGCTCAGGTGTGATCTGGAACGATGGAAAAGGGCGAAACTCATGCTAGGTAGAGGTACGTTAAAAAATTGTGCAGTGCAGCGTCTCTTATAGACATCAGTTTATTCTGGTGTCGTTTTTTTGAAGAGTTTGATCCTGGCTCATGATGAACCCTTGCAGGAATAATATCGGCTTTGCCGACATATTTTTGTAAGAATCACATGAAATAGATACAATCTTCATTTTTTTGAAGAGTTTGATCCTGGCTCAGGATGAACGCTGGCGGCATGCCTA
>CAZLKQ010000019.1:0-11818 GCA_964560175.1 uncultured Candidatus Saccharibacteria bacterium | reverse complement strand
TTAACCAGACTTTGACTGGGGTGACCTGCTCCAAATCTCAATTTGTCGTCATTACTCCGATAAACCAGCTGGCCGGTCATTTTTAAATGTATCACCAGGCTATATTTTGTGTTCAAATCGATTATCAGGACCTTTGCCCGACGCCGAACTAACTGGACTTTTGATCCTAGCAGAAAATTATCTATGTCGGCTTTAGCATTTGGAAAAGATTTTCCCCAGTCAAAAATGACACTCTCTACGCGTTTGCCGACTATCAATTTTTCCAGCCCTCTTTTTACAGTCTCTACCTCGGGCAGCTCAGGCATTGAGTAGTTTTTCTAAATCTTGTTTTAGCTGATCAAGGTTTTTATACAAAATCCCATGCATACCAGCGTCCACAGCGCCCTGAACAGACCATTCCAAGTCATCAACCATCACAGACTCATTGGGTAATACATTTAATTTATCCAACACATAAAAATAAGCCTCAGCTCGGGGCTTGGCAAAACCAATTCGATCGCTGGCCGCAATGACATCAAAATATTTGATTCCAATTTTGAGATCAAAGTACTTATCTAAATCAATAACATTACTTAGTAGCGCTGTTTTGTAGCCTTTTTTTAGCTCACCGACGTAGTCCAAAAGATCATAGTTGATTTGACCACCGGATCTCGTCACCCCAAACAAATCAAAAACAATCGCTTTTATCACCACATTGTTCATTCGATCACTCATTCACTAAGTATAAAGTTTTTAAAGTTATAAAGTTCATAAAGTGAGGGGAATTCAAACAAATATACTAAATCAATTACTTTCAACTTTATAAACCTGATGAACCTTTAACTAGAGGTTGGTGCCTTTGGCGAGAGTTTTATAGTCAGTAATTTGTAGCTGGAATAGTTTGCGAATTGTAGAGGCGTCGATGTCGAGATTTTCCTGGAGACCACAGGAGGTTGACCAGTTTTTGATCAAGCTGTTACCGCCTTCTATCAGCTCATATATGTAGCGCTTGCCGAGCATACATTTCCCGAATGGGTCGCCTTCGGTTTTGGCCTTGTCGTCAAAATTGGCGCCGTTTAGGGCGACCACGAATGCGTTGAAAGCAGCCGGATTATTGAAGTAATCTTTGGTGCTGAGAACTGTTCCCTGATAGCCGGACATTAGTTCAAATTTTCGGCTGGATGGCGTGACCGTGATGCGTACCGCCCGATGCTCTTCCTCGCCATCAACCCGACCGACTGAAGTCATGCGCAGCGTTACGTCTTTGCCAGCGTAGTTAGTGAGTTCGACTGCGGCTGGCTCATCTGTTTTGGTCTCAGACTTTTTAGTATTACCACCAGTTCTGCTGGCCACAAAGGCTATCGCCGCAATCGAAAATAGGGCAATCAGAGCAAAACCGATGATTAATCTAACACCACTTCTCATATCTGACAAACTATAACACTAATTGAATATTTTACAATACCAGTTGTTTTTTGCTGATTTCTTGGCGGTAATCACGGATAAGCAGGCCATTTTTATCGCGTTCAGTCATATTCACCCAAAAGTTTGTAGGGGTGGCCATGTACATGCGTCTTTTCCCTTTACCTGTGTAATAACTGATAGGAATTGGTTGATTGTTGTCACGAATTCTGATCAAGTTATGTATCTCAAGAGCTCTCATGAGTTCTTCACCTTCTGCTTCTTGTGCTTCATCGGCTTGTATATATAAACCTCCACGTTCGTTGGCTTCGTATAAAACTACAAATATTTGTCCAGTTCGATTTACATTCAATGAATGCTGGGAGTCGAGATGCGAACCCCAATAAAGATGATCCAACTTCTCATCACACATGAAGAGATATGGGGTGTTATGTGGCGACCCATCCTTGTTCACAGTTGCCATAGCTGCATTTCGAACAGTTTTCAGCAGTACCCTTGCTCGTTCAATTCTTTCGTCTAAATCTTTGTTCATAGTTCACCCCAGTTTTTGCCGGTGGCGATGTCGGTTTGGAACTTTACGCCGAGTTTTGGATAAATGGTCTCCATAGTGTCTTTGAGTATTTCGCCGACTTTTTTGGCATCTTTTTCCATGCACTCTACAAGCACGGCATCGTGGATTTGCAGCAGCATTTGCGGCCTGTCTTTGTACTTTGTACTTTGTACTTTGTACTCGCGATCGAACTCTTGTTCGATCGCTATCATCGCCATCTTCATCAGATCAGCAGCCGTACCTTGGAGGGGCATATTGACTGCTTGGCGCATAGCGGCTTCCCGAACAACAAAATTACTCGATTTGATATCCGGAGTCGGCCTGCGGCGGCCAAAAAGCGTCTCCACAAAACCTTGATCATGGGCTTGTTTGCGGACTTTTTCTATGTAGACTTTTAGCTTTGGACGGATTTCAAAATACTTGTCGATAAAATCTTTGGCTTCCTTCATGGTCATGCCAGTACCCATGCTCAGTCCATGCGGACCCTGTCCATACATGATGCCGAAATTCACCGCTTTGGCGCTGTAACGCTGCTCTTTGGTGACTTTATCCGGCTTGATGCCATAAACCGCGGCGGCTGTCAGTTGATGAACATCCATACCTTTGTTGAAAGCCTCGACCATATTTTTCTCACCTGCCATGGCTGCGGCAATCCGCAGTTCAAACTGCGAATAGTCAGCAGAGACAAAGACTTTTCCAGACTCAGGGATAAAAGCTAAGCGGATTTTCTTACCCAGCTCAGTACGAACTGGGATGTTTTGCAGATTCGGATCTCTCGAGCTCAGCCGGCCAGTCGGGGCCACATCCAGATCATAAGTAGTATGAAGTTTCGAGTTTTTGTCGATCAATTTCGGTAAAGCGTCGACATAAGTACTCTTGAGTTTAGTAAATTCCCGGTACTCAGTGACCAGATCAATGATCGGGTGCAAACCACGAAGCTTATCCAGCTCCGGTGCTGCCGTGCTGTAGCCGGTCTTGGTTTTTTTGACAAACTGGGTGGGCAACTGGAGTTTGGTGTATAGCACCTCGGCTAGCTGCGACGGACTACTGATATTGAACTCCATGCCGGCCATGCCGTACATTTCTTGCTCGATATCGGATATTTTGTCGGCAAATTCGCGCGACATTTTGGCCAGCTGCTTGGTATCGATCTTTATGCCGAGGTGTTCCATACGGGCTAGAATCGGGATCAACGGCCATTCGACTTGGTCGATCAGTTTCACCAGATCCGGCAGTTTTTTCAAGGCACTTTTCTGTTCTTCGGTCAGTTCCCAGATAGCTTTGGATGCTTGGGAGGGGCTGAGATCATTGCCCGAACCCATCAGGTCGCTCAAAGTCTGGCGCCGAGTCAACGAATTGAGCAAAAAACCGGCCAAACGCACATCGTGATCGATTCCCCGCAGCTCAATTTTGTGATCCAACAACCAGCGGCTAACGGCCTTTAGATCAAAACCGATTTTTTTGACATTTTCATCTGTTAATACCGACCCCAGAGCGACAACCGCTTCGGCATCGGCCGTGTGGGCCTCCCTCTCCGATGCGCTAATTACTAGCTCATTGGTATCCGAAATAAATAGCATTATCTGGGTAGGTGGCTTTTTGTTCCAATTTTGGATAGTTTTGCTACTCAATTTATCAAGCTTCACCACCGAACCCAATTCTTTGGGCGTCGGGACGGGGTCGGCGCCGTGCCAAGACTCGGGCAGTTGGCGCAGTAGAGACTTGAATTCAAATTCGACTAGGATATCTTTGACAGCTACCGGGTCGACATGATGAATGTCGGCATTTTTCAGATCGAGCTTGACCGGCACATTGAGAATTATCGTCACCAATTTCTTGGACAAATAGGCCATGTCTTTGTCTTTGACCAGTTTGGCGCACAGGTTTGGCTTTATGTCATCAAGGTGCTCATAAACCCCGTCCAGGCTGTCGTAGCTTTTGATCAGCTCCAGGGCGGTTTTTTCACCCACACCGGCCACCCCCGGGATGTTATCGGATGAATCGCCTTTGAGGGCTTTTACATCGATAAATTGCTGCGGCGAAACGTGGTATTCGTCTTCAAAACTTTCCTCATCATACGTTCGGATATTGGTCAGACCTTTTTTCAGAGCCGCCACAATGGTGTGATGATTGACCAGCTGGATCATGTCCAGATCAGAAGTGACTAGTAGGGTATCGACGTCCTTTTTGTTAGCCTGCAAGGCGACTGTCCCCATTATGTCATCGGCTTCGTAATCATCAGCTTCGAACAGCGGCCAACCAAAAGCCTCGAGTAGACGGTGCAAAAGAGGAATTTGGACGTAAAAGTCCGGTGGGGCTGGCTTGCGGTTGGCTTTGTACTGGGGATACATCTTGAGCCGGGCCCGGATATTGGTCTTTGGCTTGTCCCAGGCAACAACGACATAGTCCGGTTTGAGCTTTTTGATAATTTCCAGAGCCAGCACCGCAAAACCGTACACTCCGCCGGTCGGTGTCCCATCAGGCAGGCTAAGATTCGGCATCGCGTAATATCCTCTGTAGAACACAGACTTCCCATCGATTATTGCTAATGTTTTCCGCTTCACCATCTTGATACCAGTTTACACGCTACCAAGTGAATTTGTATCTGAGCAAAAACTAGTTACCAATTACCAATTTATTGAATGTAGTCGTGGAGTTTTTTGGAGTCCTTGTGCTTGCGTAGTTTGGTCAGAGCTTTGGCCTCGATTTGGCGGATACGTTCACGAGTCACCCCAAATTCCTGGCCTACTTCTTCCAGAGTGTGCGTCTTGCCATCCTCCAGACCAAACCGCATCCGCAGAATTTTTTGCTCGCGCGGAGTCAGATGGTCGAGCATATCGTTGACATGTTCTTTGAGCAGCTGGGTCTTGGCGGATTCTTCTGGTCCCGGTGTATCCTCGTCTTCGATAAAATCGCCGAGCACTGAATCTTCTTCGTCATCACGGACGCTTTGGTCCAAGCTATGAATATCCTGCTTGATTTTCATTATATGTTCGACTTTTTCGACTTCGATCTCCAGCTCCTTGGCCAATTCCTCATTGGTCGGCTCACGGTTCAGCTCCTGGGTCATGCGGCGGTGGGTGCGCAGCAATTTATTGATGGTTTCCACCATGTGCACCGGGATACGGATGGTTCTGGCTTGGTCGGCAATCGCTCTAGTGATGGCCTGACGGATCCACCAGGTAGCATAGGTCGAGAATTTGAAGCCTTTGGACGGGTCGAATTTCTCTACGGCCCGCAGTAGTCCGGTATTACCTTCCTGGATCAGATCGAGTAGATCCAGACCACGGCCGACGTAGCGTTTGGCGATCGATACTACCAGGCGCATATTGGCCTCGGCCATTTCATCTTTGGCTTTTTTATCACCGGCTACCACGCGGTTGGCCAGAGCCAGCTCTTCGGGCGGCGTTAGCAGCGGGATTTTGCCGATTTCGCGCAAATAAAGGCGGACCGAGTCGTCGGTGATGTCGTCGACAAACCGGTCATGGGTTTCGACCACTACTTCTTCTTCAGTCTCTTCTTCTTTAGGATTGAGGATTTTTACATTGGCATCGACGAGCTCAGCATAGACCTCGTCCAATACTTCGATATTCTGTTCCTCGTCAGGTATGACGGCAAAGATGTCTTTCTGATCGATCTCGCCAAGCTTTTTGGCTTTGGCGATCAGTTTTATCTTTCTGTCAGTAAAATCCTCTGGCTTCGGTAAATTTTTTGAAGGTTTCACATTTACTCCTTTGCTAATAAAGTTTGATACTCAGTGAGAAGGTTGGCGACCAACTGTTGATCGTCGCTGTCTTCAGCAGATTTTATTTTTTGGCTCAGGTCTCTGAGCTGTTTAATTTTAGAGTTGTGGCCGAGGCGAGCTGCCAAACTGATAGATTCGATGACTCTCTCAGAAGGCTCCCAGTCGCCATACAATTGTTCGGCTCTGAATGCTAGTATTTTGACAAAATCTGCGACTTCTTGCAAGGGACGGGCTGTTGGATCCAGGGCAGCCGACGGATTTGACTCCCGAATATAGTCAAATACTGCCTGCCGTTGATCGCCTAGTTTTGTGCCATTAAGGCCTTCCAAACTGATATGCGTCTCGGGGTAATTTGCTATCAACGATAGATAGCTGTCGATCAAACCGACCTCTTCATCCTTGGTTTTTTGGAATTGGTCGGCCTTGAACCGTTTCGGTGGCGGAGTGGCGGCCTGCTGGCTGCTAGCGATCACAGCTTCGAGACTGACATCGAGTTCCTTGGCTAGTTGCTTTTGGTAGTGCTCCCGCTCCACTGGATCGCTCAGAACCTCGACCAATGGCAGCAGGGAGCTTTTGAGCTGTTTTTTACCCTGGGCTCCACCTGAAAACTGTTTTTGAAAATGCTCGAAGAGCCAGTCGATGGCGTAAACAGCTCCGTCCAAGGCTTTTTGCCAGTCAGCTGGATTTTTGCCAATCAACTCGTCCGGATCTTTGCCACCAACGAGGGGCGCCACCACTAGGTTGGTATTGATCTTTTGAGCCAAATGAACAGCTCGGATCGTGGCAGTCAATCCGGCCTGGTCGTTATCAAAAGCCAGTACTAATGTCGACGCCAGCCGCGCCAGTTGCCTTAGTTGCTCCAGGGCCAGCGCCGTGCCGGCAGTCGCCACGACATTTTTGACGCCGGCTTGGTGGGAACTCAAAACGTCTAGATTACCTTCCACCAGCACAGCTTTGTCTGTGGTTCGGATAGCAGATTTCGCCAGATGCAGGCCAAAGATATGGCGGCTTTTGTCATAAACAATCGTCTGAGGGGAATTCAAGTATTTTGGGCCAAATGTAGACTCCTCGACTTTCCGGCCGACAAAGCCGATGACTTGGCCTTGCGGGTTGGCCAGTGGGATCAGCAGGCGACCTCTAAACAGATCGTTTGGCTGGCGGCCACCACCGGCGACCAGGCCAGCTAGTTTCAGGATTTCCAATTGGTGTCCGCGCTGTAGTAAAAATGATGTCAGCGCATCGCCTTTGATTGGAGCGTAACCAACCCGCCACTCCTCTAGGGTTTGCTGGCTAAATTTGCGCTCCTTGGTGGCGTATTCGAGCGCCGGCTGGTTCTTGCTTAGAGAAGCTTGGTAGTACTTGGCGCTGAGCTCTAGGACATCTAGGATAGCTGCTTTATTTTTATTCTCTGCCTGGCCGCGTCCGTACTGGGCCAGATCGACGCCGGCTTTGGCGGCCAGCATATTCAGGGCACCAGGGAAATCCAAGCCTTCCATTTTCATGACAAAAGCAAAAATATCTCCGCCCTCAGAGCAGCCAAAACAGTGGTAGATGCCCCGCTCCGGATTGACCATAAAGCTGGGTGTTTTCTCGTGATGGAAGGGACAAAGGCCTTTGAAATTGCGCCCAGAACGCTTCAACGTCAGATACTGCATGACGACATCTTCTATCGATAGTCTTTCTTTGATTGCTCCCGTTGCATCCATACAACTAGAATATAGAAGTTAGGAGTTAGGAGCTAGAGGTTTAGGATTTTGGAACATATAATCTAAAACAATATTTTGAGCTTCTAACTCCGATCTCCTAATTCCTAGTTCCTGATCTTTAGGGTACAGAGGTGATTAACTCATGTGCTTATGGTTTACTGTATGTATATGGATCCCGTTAGAGCTAAGTATTTTATCAAAGATCAAATCTGCCGCTTTACTGTTGGCGGTAAAGCGGAGCTCTAACGGGATGGATGAGAAACGGAAGAAGTTATTGATCGGTGTGGCTGTTGCAGCCGCTTTGGGCATAATTATTTTGATTGTCACTTCGATTGTCGGTAGCTCGCCGCTCGGCGGCCAGCTAAATAATCTCTCAGCCTTAGAGACCGAGCTGCTGACCCTCAACGACGAGGCTGCAAAACTAGAGCCCGACCTCGCCACCCGGCGGCTGATGGCGGATAGCAACGCCCTGGCGGCCAACGATAAGTTTGCCATCGAATCTTACCGCCAGAAGTTTGGTGGAAAGAAACAGCCGTCGAAAGAAACTTTGGCCAGTGTCAGTTTGAATTCAAAAGAAAAATTGACCTCTGCAGCCCAAAGAGATGATCTAGCTAGCACCTACAAAAAATTATTAGTTGAGCTCACCAACGAGATGGCCGCTCTGTTGCGGGAAAGCAAAAACAACACCAAAGACCCCCAGCTCAAACAAGTACTGGATAGCATGAGTAAAAATGTCGAATATTTAAGGGGTCAGGCAAAAAATTAGCTAGTAGCGCAGGATTGCCGCGACTTTAACGCCTTTGGGCAAGTCAGAATTATCCAGCGTAAAGACTTTACCTTGTCGTTTGACCGTTTCACCGGCTGCCACGTCGAGTAAGTCAGCGTCACCACCGCGTTTGTGGCGGTGCAGCTCCACCAAGCTCTTTTTGATATTGCCCCAGACCTTGGCATTGGCTTCGACATAGAGAGTTTGGACCCGGCCTTGGTAGACCGAACTGAGGACATTTTTCAGGCCATAAACGATCTTGTCTGGCCGAGCAACGCTCAGGCGCAGGAAGTGAGACTGGGCATTTAGTTCGTGCTCGTAGAAGTAATCACCTAGTAGTTGTCGGGCTCGGTCGCGCAGCTCGAGATTGCTGACCCGGTCGGGATTGACAGTCAGTCCTTCTTTATTCAGATAGTCGCTGTGATCAATTTTTCTATACAAGGCCTGGGTCTTGTGCAGACCCGCCAACACAAGCGGTTCATGATGGTTAGCCAGAACGCCGTGAATAGCGTGGTACACCTGTTGCAGGTATTGATTTTCCAGAACGTCTTGATGTCCGCGTTTGATGGCCCGCTTGCCGCCTTCGCGCAGGCTAATCAGAGCATTACGCAGATGAGGTTTGGACGATTTTTCTTTGCTTCGGACTAAACTGTGATCCTCAGTAATGTCCATATCGGCAATAGAGCGGGGCATATTCGGAACTGACAACTCATAGATGTCCTCACCGTCGCAGTGCAGCAGACGGTTATTTTTGGCAGACAGCGCCAGAACATAGAACGGGCTGCGGTGATTTAGATAGTTGAGCAGCGGTAGTATATGAAATCGATCGCTGACTGCGATCTCTTCCACTGGCCGCTCCGACAGGTGAAATGCGTCTAGGTTGCTCTTTGAACTAAAGATCGCCACACCACTGTCTACAAACCGCCACCACTCACGATCGTGGAGCAGACGATAGGCCGGATAAAGGGCTTCATGCTTTTCTTTGTATGAGGCAAATCTATTTAGTTCTTCTCGGGCACGGCTCAGTAAACGTTTCAAATAGGCTCGGTTATCGGCAAACTCCAGCCCTCGTGTCGGCATATAAATCGACACAGCCGGTTGGTTTTTTTCTTTTGATAATGTTTGTATTTGCGCGAGGGAAATGCGCTGCATATTGCCCTCCTTTCCTCTGGAAAACCAGAGTTTTGTGTCGCGGCCCGGACGTATTATTCATGGGAGACTACACACTTATATTCTAACACTACGACGCAAGTGCTATTGGGGGCTGTGCACAAGTTTTTTGAGACTTACTACTTACTACCTACTACTAACTCATAGGAATGGCGGATCAAATCCTTGATCTCATCATTCCCCAACTGTCCAGTCAAGACAATGGTATTCCAATGCCGCTTGTTGAGATGGTAGCCAGGCATCACCGATTCATATTTGGCGCGCAGAGTCTCAGCCAGCGACGGATCACATTTCAAGCTCAATCTGAGAGGCTTGGTGCCTTTGGAAATTAGAGCGAACATCTTATCTCCGACTTTGTATACAGCCACGCCTTCACCGAAAGGATAGTCGATAAAACTACCCTCCAGGCTCAGTAAATGATCGTTGACTTCTTTCTCTTCTGTCATATGAGACCCTACTTTTTAAATTTGGCTTTGGCTAGATAATATTGGAGCTCTTCGATGCTGCCCTTGATATCATCGACCGCCCGGTGAGCCTCGCGCTTATTGAATTTGATGCCGTATTTACCGAGCATGACTACTTTCCAGGCGCTGACGTCCAGGATGCGGTAGTGGAGCAGTGATTCAAATTTCGGCCAGTACTTTGTGATGAAGCGGCGGTCAAAATGTACGGAGCTACCAGCCAGAATGGCTGGTGTGTTGCAGTATTTTTTGACTAGTTGCGCCAGTTCTTTTTCAACCAATTTTTCCGACTTGCCGGATTTGACGGCCTCGGTTAGCCCAGACTTTCCATGCTGGACCTTGCACCAATCATCCATTTTCGACATGACTGCGGCCGGCTGATGAATAATGGCATGATACTCGGCTCTAGGTTTGAAATCCCAATCAGTGATGAGGGCCGCTACTTCGATAATCCTCTGGCTATGAAAATCCAGGCCCGTCATTTCCAGATCAATCCAGACGAGATCTGCCTTGGCCGACTTAACCATGACTGATCTTTCTCTTCTTAATGAAACGCGGGTTATGGATGAGAAAGTTATTTACAAATTGGCCGAATATTCCAGACCGGCCGCGGCGGACGTAGTTATAGGACAGCCTAGCCACTATCAACGAGCCTATGCCGTCAACCATCAGATCAGACATGGTGTCATTTAGGCCGCTTTTTTGCATATTCAAACCAAAAATATTGTCCATGCCAAACTCAAATATTTCCCAGATGCTTCCAGCTGCCATACCAAAAGCGAATGCGAAAAGGCTCATTATAAAGGGCGAGGTATTGAGTTTTTTCTGCTTGTGAAGGCTAAAGAGGATTAAAAAGCCGACAAATGACAACACCAGACCCGAACTGGCATGCAGCACTATGTCCCACCACCAAAACTTTTCATAAACGTCACCAGCTTCACCCAGAAAGAATCCAGCGTAAATGATAGCAATGATCACAAATGCGTATTCAATCGGCAGACTGAGCCTATAACGCCGCTCAATGAAATTTGGCAACCCAGTCAAAACCAGGGCCAATAAACTCATGAAAGCCGTTTCCCAGTTCTGAAGCAAGGCAGCAATTAGGACTGCCAAAACCAGTGATACTCTCAGCAATCTAACTACCCAGCCTTGGATCACATCATCCAAAGCCAACTCGGAAGGTTGTTCACTCATATGCCACATTATACGAAGGTAGCGTGTCTTAGCCTATTTTTATTCACACCTCCCGCCAAAACTACTTACAATGAGGCAGATACTCAGCATGTCAATAAATAGCATCTATTTTGTATTCGTTTTTGACTTTGTAAGTTTTGGATACTATTGAATACTTTTTTTGAATTTTGACCAAAACTATTCAAAAAATTAATAGTTTGTTAAAATTTATGCCAATTTTTGTCTCACCTTCATCAGCCCGAAATCACAAAGTTTTATCTATTGAGTCTGGGCTACAAAGAGTTTAATACCTCGGCATTCTCTTTACTGCAAACTAGGAGTAAGAAGTAATGACAGTTATCTTGCTGTTGTTAAAAAAATCCATTGCGCTAATTATTTATGGCCTGAAGTAGGTGAGTGGCGGTGTGGAAATGCCCTTAACGGATCGAGTCGAATCTACAATCCTACCTTGGATACATCTAACTTGTTCTAGTCAAATACCATTGTAATAAATACAATTAGCATTGTTCATATTTATAAGTAATTTAACAAAGCTTGTAATCTATGGGACAAATTATGACATGCAGATACAAGGCACTAGTAAGAAATATTTTGCTCACTGAATTTTCCCGCTTTATTGTCGATTTTGTCTGCTGGTAAGTTCAAAAACAGATCCTGCCACAAAAATTATAGATTTACAAAATAGTATAATTTATGTATTCGATCATGAGTTTAATTAGCCTTGGGTTCAAAATTGAGACAAGTTGAGTTAATGCAGTACCGTTTATTGGTAGGTCCGGGACCATCATCAAATACATGACCTAGATGCCCGCCACATTTGCTGCA
>CAZLKQ010000018.1:0-11886 GCA_964560175.1 uncultured Candidatus Saccharibacteria bacterium | reverse complement strand
GGGCCGATATCGATCAGCCAGTCGGCTGAGCGCATGGTTTCTTCGTCGTGTTCGACGACAATCACGGTATTGTCCAGATCGCGCAATCGTTTCAAGGTACTGACCAGGCGAGCATTGTCGCGCTGATGCAAGCCGATCGACGGCTCGTCCAGCACATACAGCACTCCAGTCAGTCCGGAACCAATCTGGGTCGCCAGGCGGATGCGTTGGGCCTCACCGCCGGACAACGTCCCGGCACCGCGTTCCAGACTCAGGTAGCCCAAGCCGACGTCAATCAAAAATTGCAAACGGGCCTTTATTTCTTTAAATATTTGGCGGCCAATAGTTTGTTCGCGCTCGTTCAGATCTAGCCTATCAAATAACTTTTGGCTGTCGACAATCGACAACTCACAGATTCCAGAGATCGAATTGCCGTGAATCGTTATAGCCAAGACGGCCGGTTTGAGCCGCTTTCCACCACAAGTTTGGCAGGGCCGCTCGATCATAAACCGTTCGATTTCCCGGCGCATAAATTCGCTTTCGGTGTCTTTGTGCCGACGTTCGAGATTGGGTATTACACCTTCATAAGTCGTCTCAAAGCCGCGCCCCGAGGCTAGTTCGACCCAGTATTTTTGGCGGCCGGTACCGTAGAGGATGGCTTCGATTTGCGGCTCGGTCAGATTCGATACTGGTTCGTCCAGCGAAAAACCATTGGCCTCGCCGACCGCTGCCAATTTTTTCATCCACCAGGCATCGATATTGGCCCGCGACCAGGCCCGGACAGCGCCCTCGCCTAAGCTGAGCCGGCGGTTTGGGATGATCAGATCTGGGTCGACTTCGAGTTTTGTTCCCAAACCGGAGCAGGCTGGGCAAGCGCCATGAGGCGAATTGAAAGAAAAAACTCGCGGCTCAAGCTCAGGTATAAAGACATCGGGATGTTCGGAACAAGCGTATTTTTCCGAATAAAGCTGCGACCGCTCATCGCTTCCCACTCGTACCACCCCTTCGCCGACCACAAGAGCCTGCTCAACGGCTTCAACCAGCCTTTGGCGGGAATCGCCGTCAGCCACCAATCGGTCGATGACCACTTCGATGTTGTGTTTGATCTGTTTATCGAGTTGCGGCCACTCATCAAATGAGTAAATAACCCCGTCGACTTGGGCTCGCACGAAACCGCGCCTTTTGTATTCCGCCGGCAGATGTTCAAATTCGCCTTTTTTGTCGACGACGATTGGCGCCAAAATGATTAGACGCTGGCCAGTAAAATTTTTACCAATATCATCAACGATCTGTTTGATGGATTGGCGGGAAACGTTGCGACCACAAATCGGGCAATGCGGCACACCGATCCGGGCGAACAACAGGCGCAGATAATCGTAGATCTCGGTCACTGTGGCGACCGTCGAGCGGGGGTTGCGGCTGGTAGATTTTTGGTCAATGGAAATGGCTGGACTGAGTCCGTCGATCTGGTCGACATCGGGTTTTTCCATTAGTCCTAGGAATTGGCGGGCGTAGGCTGAGAGCGACTCGACATAACGCCGTTGTCCTTCGGCATAGATGGTATCAAAGGCCAGCGAAGATTTGCCGGAACCGGACAAACCAGTGATAACAACTAACTTGCCCCGAGGTATATCGAGGTCAATATTCTTCAAATTGTGTTCGCGGGCCCCGCGAATCTGAATTTTGTCAGCCATTTCCTCTAATCCTGAGTTAGTCGAACGGATGAATTCGCGCAGTATACACGTCCTACCCCTGTTTTTCAACCCCCCGCCAGTTCAAACCTGTCCACATTTAGTGTTTGGCAGACCCCTCCTGGTACAATTAGTTAAGTAAATTATGAAAGTCTCTATCCAAGGCCTTCAAGGGTCCTATCACGATATCGCCGCGCGAAATTTCTTCGGCAAAAAATACCAGCCGGTTCATCGCCTGACCTTCAATGAAGTTTTTGTCGATGTCAGCAATGGCCACACTGACTTCGCCTTGATCGCTATCGAGAACTCACTCTATGGCTCCGTCAATCAGGTATATGATTCGCTGCTAGAGCATGAAAACCTCTGGATTTGCGGTGAAATTTACCTCCGGGTCCGTCACTGCCTGATCGGTCTGAAAGGCGCCAAAATGGAGCAGCTCAAGGAGGTCCACTCCCACCCTATCGCCCTTTCACAATGCGAAGTTTTCCTCGATGAGGAACTGCCCTTCGTGGAACGTTTTGCCAATCACGACACCGCCGGCAGTGTCGCCAATATCAAGCAGTGGAAAGACCCGTCAAAAGCAGCGGTGGCCAGTCGCGAAGCCGCCGACCGGTTTGGCCTGAGTGTTTTGCGCGAAGAAATCGAAACCCACCACCAGAACTACACCCGTTTTATCGTCCTAGCCCAGGAAAAAGTCGTACCGATTGATGCCAGCAAAACCTCTTTTGTCATCACCCAGCTCAATAGCGACCCGAGTGGCGACCAAAAGGCTGGTTCGCTGTTTCAGATCCTAAAATGTTTTGCCGATCGGGGTATCTCACTGTCAAAGATAGAGTCGCGGCCGATAATCGGCAAAGCCTGGCATTATATCTTTTACCTGGATTTTGACGTCAGCCTGGCCGACAAAAAAGCCGGCGAAGCACTAAGCTGTCTGGAAGAGCAGGGTGCTGAGATGCGAGTGTTGGGCAGCTACAAAGCCGGCCAACACATCGAATAGCTCGCACTTGACATCCAAGTGACAACTCCATTATCCGTTCACCATTTACCATTCACCACACATTAGCCATTGGCCGTTCTCCATGGAAAATGGAGAATGGAAAACGTACGGAAAACTGAAAATGGCTAATGGAAAATGAATAGAGAGCTTATTCCTGACCAGCAGTCAGGCTTTGGGCCCACAAATCTAGCTCAGTCAGGATCTCGCGCTGGCTGTCGGTCAGATCGGGATTCTGGCCAAGGTCGTTTAGTTCAGAGTAGTATTTTTCCAGATTCATCCCATAAGTCGCTTTTAGTCGTCCCTGTCGGTAAGTGTCCCAACTAATAACCTCAGTTTGTTTGAGTAACTGAGGAAAATTCCGGGCCTTGTAGCGTAAAAATAATTCCTTGAGACGTTCGTCGGCAAAATCCGGTTGCATTTCTTCGAGCTCCGACTTGCTGGCTTGGGCCACTTTGCCAGCCAATAGCCGTTCTTTGTCCTCGAGAAATCCATCATAGAGCTGGCCATCGGCGTCTTCGACTTGCTGGTATGCACCGTAGTGTTCTTCACGGGCCGTTAATGTCCGTTGCAAGAACTCAGACAGGTCTTTGCCGCGCAGCTTGGCGGTGTTAGCCTCGATGCGTGAGCGGTCAATTTTTAGTCTGTCAGCTGTTGTATCATCTAGAACCGAGAGTGGAGCTACTGCTGGAGCTTTGTTGAATTTCAGTTGCTTGACCGGAATCTTTTCACCGAGAGAATAAGCAACTTTGAGCTGTTCATCGGTCCTATCCAACCATTCGTCAGGATCAACTCTCAGGTCGTAAACCCAGACCCCGTCACCTCTGGGAATTGGCGCCAATTTGCTAACCAGCGTGGTGTGCTGATTTTCTTTTGGATAGCTGCCCGAGGTGTAGATAAAAGCGCCGTCTTGCTCAGCCACAAAGTTTTGGACGACTTTTTTAAACCGCAGACCCAGCAGCCAATCCCATAGTTTTGGCTGGGATTTTTTCATTAGCCGGGCCAGATCGATAGTCGCCTCGACATCGCCGAGGGCACTGTGGGCGGTGCTGTGCTCGATTGCATTGGCCCGAGCCAGGTCCTCCAACCTATTGGTCGGCGATTCGTCGCTCTTAAGCGGCCACTCCAGGCCAGTCGGTCGCAGCGCCCGGTACATCCTTGCTACATCCAACAAATCCCAGCGGCTATTGTCGCGCTCGTAGGCCCAGGCATAAGGATCACGAAAGTTCCGCCACAGGCTGTAGCGGATGAACTCATCATCAAAACGGATACTATTAAAACCAGTGATGGTAGTTTGGCCTTGGGTGAGCTCCGGGTAAATTTCTTTCCAAAAGTCAGCTTCGCTCAGTCCATCGCGGACAGATTGCTGGGGGGTAATGCCGGTCAGCAAGATGGCCGGCGGTTCAGGCAAGATTTCATCGGTCAGACTGATCAGGTGTTGGATGGACGAACCGATCGGTTTTAGGTTCTCGTCGGTACGGACGGCTGCGAACTGCATTATCCGCTGCCATTTGGCACTTATGCCTGATGTTTCTAGATCATAAAAGAGGAATTGCATCTATCTTAGTCTAATCGCATTTAGTTGTTTTTAACAAATCCCTGAAAAAGGAGTCACCTTTTACAGATTAGTCAATTGCAATATCTCCTAAAAAACTCTTTGAATTAGTTGCTTGGTTATCAACAAATTCTGCGTATTGAGTTTTATTTTTAAATAATTCCATTACAGATTCGGGCTTCAGCCAAATTGGTGGTTTCTTTTTGTCGATATAGTATTTGTAGCTCGAATATGGAAATACTTTGTGAGAGCGCCGTAATCCCTTGGGATTCAAGTGAATATAGCGAGAGAGGTGCATGAGATAACTGTCACTATCAACAAAACAAGCTTTGTAAGCGTCCTGATAAAGTCCGCCTACACGGCTATGACGTTTATTAAAATACATGACGTACTTGGTATTGAGGCAACGCATTAACTCACTTATGCCATTGTTATCGTGCTGCCTAACGAGTAGATGGAAATGATTTGGCATCAAACAATAACTAACTAGATCTATCACTGATGAAAGATCTTTATGGACTGGAATATCTTGATTGTCAACTTTTTTGGGCACTGGACTTAGATATAGTTTTAGGTAACTCAGAAAAACTCTATAATCTTGATCGTCAATAAAAATTTTACGTTTCTCAACACCTCGGTTATACAGATGGTAAAATCCGTCTTCTACATACTACTTGATAATATTCCGACTCGGCATAAATACATTGTATACTTCCCATCTGAAAAAGGTGACTCCTTTTTCAGAGAAGAGATGTGCAAGAAAGATGCTAGGACGATTTTTCGCGGTTTTACCGCTCATCGGCATAGATATACATCTATGGAAATCGTTAACACGTGCGAGGTCTGGGGCAGAGCCGGATTCATCCGATATTGACCAATAGTCATCATCGAGTCCGGATTACCCCACTCAAGCCTGAGTTAGATGGTCTTCGCCAAACCTGCAGCGCCAACGATGGTCGTACACATTGCGACCATGAACACAAAGCGATACCAATTCTGTTGACGTCGACCGGTAATGCGGTTGCTGTCTGCCTGGACGCTTGATGCTGCCATCGAGGCAATACTCAAGATCAGAAAACCAACCCAAAATGTCATTTCTCACCCCTTCCGGGAGTTTTGGCGAAATTTCCGCTGAATGAAATACACCAATTCGTTGTAAAAGCCCAAGACCATCAGGACCGCAACCAATAGAGCCGGTCCAAACGACAGAACAATTGCCAGGATGAGTAGCCAATCCACGTCAGCTCACCAGCCGGACGTTTCGCGATACGGCTCAGTGTTGTGTGTCCATCCGGGTTCGTCGTTGCGTCGTCGTGCCACAAGGGCGCGGACAACCACGACCAGACTGGCCAGCAATAAAACTTTCTTCATTTTGACCTCGCACGTGTTGTGAATGTTTCCCAAGATCACTCCTGAGACAATCAGAGGGGAAATCCCCGTCAGATCAAATCAAACTATAGGATATTTTTGAAACTTCATCAATATTTTAACGAGGAGTCGCCGATCTTGATCGTGTCATTCGGCTGTAAGCCGCGACGTTCCAGCTCGGGCAGGACACCTTGGCGGCGCAGGATATCCCTCAGACGATGGACAGATTGGCTGTTGCTAAAATCAGTCCGGGCGGCAAATCGTTCGATTTTGACGCCTTTGACCCGCCAATGTTGGCCGTCCCGAGTAATCTCCCAATCGTTTTCAGATGGCTCCAGCTTGTAAATCGGTATTTCCTCGACTTTGGCAGATTTTTTAGCGGTGGCCTTTTTAGTCTTGGTCGTCAGCTTGACCAGCTCATTCAGCAGCTCTTTCAGGCCAGTCTTTTTAACGCTAGAAAGCGAAACAAGAACGGACCCCTTTTTGATAACTTTTTTCAGAGCACCAAATTTTGTTTGCAATTCCTTTGGTTCGACTAGATCAACTTTGGTCAGCGCAACAACTTGTGAAAGATTGCTCAGATCGACAACATATGATTTGAGTTCATTTTGGATGGTTTTGTAGTCTGCTACTGGATCCGAGCTAGTAGTGTCTATCAGATGCAGTAGAACTGAAGTCCTCTCAACATGGCGCAGGAACTGGTCGCCCAGTCCCTTGCCTTGGCTAGCACCCTCGATCAGTCCGGGGATATCAGCCAGCAACAAACTCCGGTCGCCCAGATCAGCGACCCCCAGATTCGGTGCCAAAGTGGTAAAAGGATAATCGGCTATCTTGGGTTTGGCGCTGGTGACGACAGATAAAAAGGTGCTTTTACCAGCATTGGGCAGGCCGACTACTCCGACGTCGGCAATCAGTTTCAGCTCTAGCTCCAGCTGGTATTGCTCGCCTTTCTCACCCAGTTCAGCGTGGCGCGGAGCTTGGCGGCGGCTGGTAGTAAAGTGGGCATTGCCAAAACCGCCCGGACCGCCCTTGGCAATGATCTGTTGTTGGCCGGCTGAAACAATATCAACTAGTACTTCGGGACCAGCCTTGACCTGGGTGCCCAGAGGAACCTTTAAGAGGGTATCCAGGCCATTTCTACCATGCCGCCTTTGTTTTGCGCCACTTTGGCCTGATTCGGCCTCCAGCCGCTTGTTGTAGCGGTAGGTGGCTAAACCGTTCATGTTAGCATCGCCGACAGCTATAACGTCACCACCTTTACCACCGTCTCCACCATCTGGACCACCCCTGTCTTCAAACTTCTCTTGGCGGAAGGAGACTAGGCCGTTTCCACCATCACCAGCCTTAACTGTAACCAAAGCAGTATCGATAAACATACAGATCAGTATAACTGATCTGTATGGGGTATTGCGTATGAGGTATTGGGTATAAATCTTCAGATATTAAACGAGCGCCTTTCGGCGCTCGTTATACAGGATACTCAATACGGAATACTGGATACTAACTTTAGTGGATGAACCAAGCAAAGCTGGAGGCGGGTACCCAGTCGTTGGTGAGGGCAACCCTACCCCAGCCACCAACACCGTTCTGGTCAGAGTACTTGATCATTGAGCCGTCTTCAGATACGGCCTCGACAACGGCCACGTGGTTGTTACGCTGAGCCACCGCTCCGACTACTGGAGTGCGGTCAACAGTGCGACCAGCCTGGCGGGCGCTTGAAGGCCAAACGCGAGCGTTACCCCATCCGCCACCAGTTGGGTTACCCAACTGGGCTGAACGGTATTCAGCATAGGCCACACACCAACCATTTCCGACTTTACCGCCGATGATTGTATAGCTGCTGCTAAACTTGGAGCCAGTACGCAGAAAGTTATTGTTCAAGATATTGCGGATTAGCGAACGGGCCGGAGCTGGCTTGGCACCGTCGGGCACGACGACCTGTTGGCCGGGGGCTAGACCCTTGACTTCGGCGTCGTTAAAAGCGATCACCTGGCGGGCGTCAGACTTATAGAGTTGGGCGATACTTTCAGGGGTATCACCTTCGGCAACGGTGTGCAGAGTACCGGTAACTGGCAAAATAGTCAGCTCACTACCGACATCCAATTTGTCCTTCTTGAGACTATTGGCCCAACGGATGGTATCAGTCGTCACATTGTAGTCACTGGCCAGGCTGTCGATGGTATCACCTTCGGCAACGGTGTGCTTGGTAATGTCGGCAGCTGTCTTGATCTCAGTGGCCACCAGTTGAGGCTTGGCCAACTGGTCTTCAGTAGCATTGGTGAGGTCGGTAGATATACTTAGTGACTCAGCCTGGGCGATCACTTGCTCGGCGACCAACATCTCAGTCATACCGGCTACAGCGGCCGCCACGTCAGATGAAGATACTTCATCCAAGACGATGTTTTCATCGCCAACTTGCAGGTTGGCCATTGGCTGGTTGGTTGCACCACTGATGCGACCAATACCCAGAACACCAATCAAAGCTAAGCTGACCAAGGCTGGGGCAAAGCGAATAGATTGGGCTAAAATCGAACTAAATGTATTTTGTACGACGATCTTGACGCCAGAAAAATCCAGAAAACGTCGATCATCCCTTTTAACAAACTCACCAAAATTACCAAAAGTACGTATTGAACGAGCTAATGCTTTGGTACTAATGTAGTGCTCCTTGTCCCCGTGTTACCACCGAGACTGCTACCAGGAATCATGTCCGCCGTTTAGGGCGAAAGGGACAGCTTTGATATTTAGGCTGCCAGGGAGCTCGACCTGTAAACAGATAGCTCCTTTTCTTCACAATCTAGCTGGAAGGCCATCAGCGAAAGTCCTTGCCTTGTTCGAGGACACTATGTCTCTGAACGAAGTCCACCCAAAACTCACTGATGAACCTGGCCATCTTAGCAAGTCGGGAATTGCCTGTCAATAGCTTTTCCACATCTGTTACAACAGATCAAATATATTATTATGAAATAAAATGACGTTTATGGTCAAGTAATCGCAAAGCGATTACTGGCTGAAAGCAAAAAGCTACAAGCTGCAAGTTCTCTTCTTTTAGCTTTCAGCCTGCATCCAGCAGCTCAGTTATTCTTCGGCGGATACGCCGTACTGAGCTTTGAGGGCTTCGTGTTCGGCATTGGTTCGGGCAAAACGGGTCACCCGATCGTTACCGGCTACGAAGAATAGATAGTCGCCTTCGGCCGGAAAAGCTACTGCTTCCAGAGCTGATTTGTTAAAATTACCGATCGGCCCCGGGGTCAGGCCTTTGAATTTTCGAGTGTTATAAGGACTATTGCTGGCCAGATCAGCGGCGGTCAGTGGCCCAGATGGTTTGTTTACCCCATAACGCGTGGTGGCGTCGGCGCCCAAGCTGATGCCTTCTTTTAGGCGTTTGTAGAAGACCTGGGCGATCTGTTTCTGGTCCTCAGGATTAGATGATTCTTTTTGGATGATCGAGGCCAAAATAATACCTTCATGCAAGGTCAGTCCTTGCTTTTGGATTCCCTCCTTGACAGAACTGGTTAGATTTTTGAGCAGCTGATCAATCGACAGATTGACGATGGTGTCTGGGACTTGATCCAGACCGGTTATATAAGTGTCGGCAAACAGATAGCCTTCGAGGGTCGCGCCTTTGGGCAAAATACCACTCAGTTTCTGACGACCGGCGGTCTTTAGGGCATTGTCGACTTTGGCCTCCTCAAAACCGGCTTCAATCATCTCTGCCCGCAACTGGTCGAGACGACGGCCTGGGGTGAAGGTCACAGTCCGCTTAGCCACATCCCCTTTGACTAGCTTGTCCGATATCTCAGCCACCGATAGGCTGGACTTTAACTGATAGGTGCCGGCTTTTAGTTTATTTTTGACGCCTTGCCGGCCGACGTAAAAGCTGAAGGCTGTCGAGGACCGGATAAGGCCTTTTTCCTCGAGTAGGACAGCGATAGCATCGGCACTGCGGCCTTTTTCGATAGTAATCAATTTGTCTTCGGTCGCCGTGGCATCAACCGGTGCTAGGTTGTAGCGATACCAGATGAGCCCGCCGCCAGCTGCTGCCCCGGCCAAGATGGCTAAAACGATGATCCCTATAATCAGCCATTTTTTCCAGCTTTTTTTACCTGTTGTGCCAGCTTTGAAAATTTTCATACCTTCTCCTTTATTCCTAGTAGATAATCCTCGAGTATGTAAGTGGCAGCCAGTTTGTCGACATCTGTTTTGGCAAAAGGCCGTTTTTTGGCTTCCAGCTCATCACGGGCCTTGGAAGTAGTACCGGCTTCATCTTGCAGGGCCACCGGCAGATTCAATTGCTCGAGGCTCTTGGCAAAATCCCGCGCCGTGGCGGTTTGACTAGTCTCTTGGCCGTCCAGACCTCTTGGTAGCCCCACCACCAGCTCCGAGATAGTCTCGCGGTCAATTAAGCCTTTTAGGCGATCAAGCAGATCTGGACCATTAATGATGGTTTGGAGGGGGCGGGCAAATCTGACATCTGTATCGCCAATAGCCAGGCCGATCCTTTTTCCCCCGTAATCAATCGCCAGTATCCTTGCCATGTATAAACATGATATAGGTTGTGGGAAATGTGTGCCAGATTACATCTTGAAATTGTTATTTGTTGGTTACTAGTTATTAGTGGTTGGTTACTAGTTGCTAACCTTGAAAACCAGTAACTACCTACTAGTAACTAACAACTAATTGACCTTTATGTCTATATGGATATGGTCAGCCTGTCGGGGCATCGAAAATACCCAAAAAGGACTCAGATCTATTTCGGCCTTAGTGACCCCTGGTAACTGTTCCAGGCGCTTTTTGGCCGCCCCAAAGCCCATACCGGCCAGCTCGCGGCTCAGCTCATCGAAGTTTACATCTGGACCGGCAAAAGCGTCGGTTTTCAGGCTAAAGACCTGGCGGTTGGGCGCCGGAGCGGCAGTTCTGGCGACATTAGCACTGTCCAGGCCGGTGTTGAAGATGGCTTGGTTGGTGGCCAGAGATGGTTTCTGGACGGTTTTGAGCAGTTCGGTCAAGGCGTCCGTTTTGACCCCCAGGATGAAATATGTGGCATTGACTTTAACGGCAGCGCTGTCGGCTCGCTCGCCGACCGGTACCGAAGGAGTTACCCCTGTTATGCTTTCTGTAAATGATGGTTGGAGGACGTAGGATTCCTCGCCGAATTGGGCATTTAAAGCATCTTGAACGCCCGTTCGCAACGCCGTCAAAGCTGCCTCCCGGGCCGTATCGACATCTGATTGTTGGACGACTTTGACAATCTCATTGGTCCCGCCACCCATTGCTGATCCATTGGCTGACATTGTTGTTTTGCCAGTAACCGAGTAATCATAAGTACCGGATGAAGAAGCCCCTAGATTATAGCTATCACCTGGTTGTTCGGCGACTACGGCTACGGAGCTAGAGGGTTTATTTTTTGTACATGTCCCGGCAACAAAATTGCTAGGGTCGACATTTACATCTGTTTGGGTTATAAAATTTTTTCCATTCCGACTCACCACCGTACCTGATTTGACATTTCGAACCGTTCCGGCCAGGGTGTCGTCTTGGCTGCAATTAACGATCTTTACGGTCCCAGTAGCTTTTTGGCCATTGTTTTTTTCGCCGGTTGGTACGAAGCTCTGGCTCTTTTCTTTGGCCTGTTCTTTACTGGTAGCTGGTAGCTCCCGGGCTTCGAAATTGGCCTCTGTCAGGGTGGTGTCGATGGTGAAATTGGTATCTGTAGCGATCCTATTGGTCTGACCCTCGATCTGGACCTTGGCTGAAGGCGCCAGGTAAAACGCCCAGACGCCCCCGACCAGTAGTAAAATTCCGCCAACAACCGCCAGTAGCAATTTCTTCTTGAAAATGTCAAAATTCGGCACTTTGAGCTTCTTTTTGGCTGATTTTTCTCCGTTTTCGCCAATTGCCGAATCCGGTTTGTCAGATGGCAGATCGGTGTCCTCTATCACTCCTTTGGCTGGTTTGGATTTCTTGAGGCTGAAGCCTTTGGTCTCCGTAGCCTCGCCTTCTCTGATGATCTCACTGGGTATTTCTTCAGATGGCGGAGCGACCGCTGGAATCGAAGGGGCAGAATTTTGATTGGGCGCTACGTACATACCTAGGCCACCAGCCAGTGAGATCAAGGTTTTATCTGTAGTGATCAGGACGGCCCGCTTGCTCTGGTCCAGAGCGCTTTTATTGATCAGTTTTAGATTGACCAGGCTGCCGAGCACCGTCGAACGCTTCGGCGGGACTAGGGCCAGAACTTTGGCCTCAGATTCGTTGATCTTGTCGACTATCGAGGTGATGTCGTCTTCAACGTCGAT
>CAZLKQ010000017.1:0-12789 GCA_964560175.1 uncultured Candidatus Saccharibacteria bacterium | reverse complement strand
TCGGCCACACCGATTATGCTGCTGTCCGGTTCTGTGACGGCTGGGGAGAAAGTTGCTACCAATGCCCTGATAGTTGCCACCAACGCAGATTATCCAAAAGCCCTAAATCAAAAGATTGAACGCGGAGATTTTTTCAAAGGCAATGAAACCGGTAAGGTTGCAGTTATAGGCAGCAACGTGGCTGAAACTATTTTCGGTGGCAATTCGGCTCTGGGCGGAGTCATAGAAATCCGCGGCGAGAAATTTGTTGTCGCCGGAGTCATGGAAAAGCGATCAGCTGGCGCCAGCTTTGGCGGACCAAATCTCAATGATGCAGTTTATATTCCGTTGGCCGTTGGCAAAACTTTCAACCAAGGCGTCGTCCAGATTTCAGAAATTGACGCCAAATCTCGTGAGGATAAAAACATCGACGACGTCGCCAAAAGTTTAGAGCAGGCGTTGCTGGCCAACCATGGTGGTGAGGAAGATTTTTCGATCGCCAAGCAAAGTGAACTGCTCAAAATTGCCGACAGCATCCTAAATATCATTACTAGCTTTGTCGCAGCCATCGCAGCCATTTCTCTGTTCGTGGGTGGTATAGGCATCATGAATATCATGTTGGTTTCAGTGGCTGAGAGGACGCGCGAGGTGGGGCTGCGCAAAGCCTTGGGTGCCACCCGGCGGCAGATACTGTTGCAATTTTTGATCGAGTCGATCGTTCTGAGCGCAGCCGGCGGCTTGCTGGGCATCGGGTTGGCTTACGGCGTGGTAGCATTGATCACCATTCTAAGCGACTTGAATGGTTCATTCTCTCTAGAGACCGTCGTATTGGCGGCAGGAGTCTCCGGTGCCGTCGGTATAGTCTTTGGCATCATGCCAGCCATCAAAGCGGCACGCAAAGACCCTATCGAAGCCCTCCGCTACGAGTAAAACCTATCCAGCAGCTAACTCTTCGCTAGGTCGATCATGAAATTGTTGATAATCGGGCGATGTTTCACCTCTGTAAAATTCCAACACAAGGGCATCCTCTGCCGCAGCTTGATTGGGTGCAGATTCCAAAATATCTATGATCCGCCGCGCATCTTCTGGAGAAAGACGATTATCTTCCACGGCACGATAAATCTCGTCAATATCACTTTCAAAACCAAACTCAGGATGGACTGGCCCATGCAAATCGTCTCGATCCGAGTGAAAACTTTTGGTGACGGTATCCCGTAAATGATTGTGCTGGTGAAGGATCTCATCAATGCTACCCAGAGTCTCATCAGCAAATCCCAAACTGCTTCTTTCGCCAGCAGAGGGCATCTTTGGCAGACCGCTTCCTAGGGTATTGAATGACATTTTTATTGATTTCTTATGTTTTATTCTTCCACCATATATTCTACTCCCACCTGTCAACTCTCCAACCTACTGATCTGTTAAAATAGAAAGAGCAAGAGGGGGAGAAATGCCAGAGGTTGATCCGGGCCGTGAACTCGGTCCTTTTAGAGAACTATACGCAGAATATGGCGAGCTTTTTGAAGAAGTTAATTCGTTATTGTGTGACAGCGCGACTGGACGAGCGGAACTAGATAGAACTGTAGCTTTTGCAATGGGTTTGGGCGCGCATCAATCTTCCCCCGCATTTCGTTCCATAGAAGGAAAAAGACGAGAATATGATCTTACTCAAATATCTGGTCTTTCATTTGAGATCTATTACGCACTAGCTCTAAAACAAATGGTGACTTCAGTGCATCAGCCTGAAGATACGGGAAATGATCCAATACGTAGAGCCTATTTGGGGTTTTGGGAGAAAGATTTGAGGCCGAGGACACTTGATGATCCGAGAATAGAAAATGAACTACACTTCTACAATGGCATATCGGAACTAATAGCAGCCAATATTACCTCTTTTGCAGGGTTATCCAAAAATGATTATGCTGCAATTTTAGCTGCCAAGAGATTAGTAATTGGTGCTTCAGAAAAATGTTACAGCCACTTTCGTACTTATTCGGAATCGGAAGTTAAGACTGCGTTTATGTCTTATGATTTAGAAAATCCACATACATCTATAGTCAGAGAGTTTATTGTCCGTTTTGATCCCGAATTAGCCCGGCAACTCGAAGGCAAGCTTTCATAACGGTTGTGCTAATCTGTTGTCATGGGTGAGCGATTGAATTCCGATAGTTTCGTAGCAGTCATCATGGGTCCGTCCGGCGTCGGCAAGGACACCTTGATCGATAGCATGCTCAAAATAGACGATCTGCCTCATATTTACATCAATAAATCTTGGACGACCCGGGCTCATCGCTCGCACGAACCGGAAAATCGTTATCATTATGCCTCGGAAGCTGAGTTTCGGGCCGCTGAACATCAGGGATTATTTTTGGAAACTTCGCATCATATTTACGGACATTGGTACGGCGCGCCTTGGCCGGAAGTTCTGCCTGAAAATACTATCGAGGTCTTTAATGTCCTGCCGGAGGGAGCCAAGCTGATCAAAAAGCAATTTCTAAAGGCCAAACTCTATCTGATCGAACCGCCTTCGATCAAAGAGCTTCGCCGTCGTTTGGAAGCTAGGGGCAATAACGATCAGGTGGATCTGGACAAACGTGAAAAAAAAGCCATTGCCGAGCTGACAGCTTGTCGGAAGATAGCCGACCACCGGATTATCAATGAAACTGATCATGTCTATGAGTCGGCCCACAAACTACACTCTGCCATCCGAGCCGATTGGCTAACCGCCAAAAAGAAGATTTTGGTTAAAGTAGCAGCCTGAGATATTCCAGTAATCTAGAATTTATCAATTATTCGCCACGTGGCGAATAATTGATAAGCATCTGTTTGATGTCAGGGTCGTACCCTGACATGAGTTTAAGCAGCGTTGCTAGCTTGTTCTGACTCGTGTACTACCCTTACACCCATTAACTTGCCAATTCTCTCAGGGTCAATGTGAGCTTCCTGGGATAGTTCATCTACTAGATGCGCTATCTCGGCTGCCGCGGCGAAGTCTGGTGAACCTGCTCTGGGCAGATCAATAGATTCATTGTGACCTACAATTTCTTCACAATGTCCAATATCGCTGATGTATAACATTTTTGTTTTTTTACTCCTACATCTATTTTACGCCTACTAGTCAAGAATAAGCTCCGGTCTCCCGGAGCTTATTACTTTTAGCTTTACGAACTTTTAACTTTCAGCTTGCGACGAAGTCGCTACATCCCCATTCCCATACCGCCCATATCGGGCATTGGGGCCGAGTCTTTCTTTTCGGGAACTTCGCTGATCAAGGCGCCCATTGTCATGCCGACAGCAGCTATCGACACGGCATTTTGGACACATTCCTTGACGACACGGGCTGGGTCGATGATTCCTACTGCACGGAGGTCAACTAGCTTGGACGGATTCATGACGTCAAAGCCTTCACCGTTTTTGCCTGCCGTTACCTGAGGTAGCTTCTCGTCGGCATTGAGGCCGGCATTGGCCATCAGGTGTTTGAAGGGCTGGACCAGCGCTTCTTTGACGATGGACCAACCAGCTGCGCGGGAGTCGACATTGTCCGACTTCATGCCGCTTGCGATATTGACTAGTGTCACGCCACCGCCAGGGACGATACCTTCGTCCAGAGCGGCTTTGGCAGCTGCCACAGCATCGTCGACGCGGAATTTCTTTTCCTCGATCTCAGTCTCTGTAGCACCACCGACTTTGATAACGGCAACTTTGCCGCTCAGCGCAGCTTTGCGCTTTTCTAGGTTTTCTTTGTCGTATTCGCTGGTGGCATTTTCGATTTGGGCATCGATCTGCTTGATTCGTGTTTCAATCTCATTTGGGCTGCCGGCGCCTTCGATGATAGTGGTGTTGTCTTTGTCAGACAGAACCTTTCGGGCCGTTCCCAGCATGTTTAGGTCAGCGTTTTCAAAGGTATTTCCACTCTCCTCGCTGATAACGGTGGCGCCAGTCAGGATAGCGATGTCTTCCAGAACGGACTTGCGGCGGTCACCGAAGGCCGGAGCCTTGATAGCTAAGGTATTGAACGTACCTTTTAGCTTGTTCAGCACCAGAGTTGCCAGGGCTTCGCCTTCGACGTCTTCAGCGATGATGACCAAGTCTTTTTTGCCGGTCTGAGCCATTTTCTCGAGGATGGGCAGGATTTCTTGAACCGATGCGATTTTCTTGTCAGTCACCAGGATCATTGGTTTTTCAAAATGGGCTTCCATGCGAGCTGCGTCAGTCACCATATAAGGGCTGACAAAACCGCGGTCCATATTGAAACCTTCGACGACTTCGGACTCTAGCTCCAGGCCTTGGCCTTCTTCGACAGTCACTACGCCGTCTTTGCCGACTCGGCCGATAATATCAGCGATCAGCTCGCCAACGGTGGCGTCGCCGGCTGAAATTGTGGCTACTTGGGCAATTTTTTCTTTGTTGGCTTTGATGTCTTCGCGTTGTTTGTCGATCTCTAGTAGGACGTAATCACCAGCTTCTTCGACGCCGCGACGCAAATCCATCGGATTATGACCGGCAGCGATCAATCGGTTGGCCTCGGCCAAGATGTGGTAAGTCAAAACAGTTACGGTGGTGGTGCCGTCACCGGCCACGTCATTCATCTTGCTGGCGGCTTGCTTGATCAGTTCGGCGCCGACTTTGGCACCCAACATGTCATTGTCTTCCTCGGGTAGATCTAAGGCTTTAGCTACGGTCACGCCGTCATGGGTGACGGTCGGATTGCCATAACTCTTGTCGATAACGACATTGCGGCCTTTCGGTCCCATAGTTACTTTGACTGCGTCATAGAGTGCCTTTGCTCCGCCTAACAGGCGTCTGCGGGCATCATCATCGTAAAAAACTTTCTTACTCATTTAATCTTCACTTTCTACTTTATAAACTTTATTAACTTTCAACTTGAGCAATCGTTACTTAACGATTGCGAGCACATCTTCTTCTTTGAGAAGGATGTAGTCGGTATCGTCTATTTTTACTTCAGTGGTTGAATATTCCTTGAAAAGGATCTTATCGCCTTTTTTGACGTCTTTGACTTTAGGTCCGGTAGCCTCGACAATCGCAGTTTTTGGCTCTTCCTTGGCGTTTTCAGGCAAGTAAAAGCCGGAAGCTGTGCGGCTCTTGGCTTCTTCGCGAACAGCTAGGACGCGATCTTGTAGTGGGGTGATTTTCTGCATTGTTGTATAAATCTCCGGTTAATTTTTGGCACTCTCGTCTATCAAGTGCTAATTTATAGGAATTCGTATTTCAAGTCAAGTCAATGAGGACTTAGCTTGCAGCAGTTTCGCCCTAAATAGCAGTATCGAATATCTTTTCTAAGAGTTCTTCGAAAATTATCTTTGGATCAGACATCGGGTCAGTACTTGGGATTTTTTTAGCGTCTTCAACCCCAAAAATTTTGTTGTACGAATCCAGAGTGTAATCACCGTATTCGTTTTGGTAAACATCAACGATACGCTGCGATTTCCCCCTATAACCGTGATCACGCAAGGAGTAAATCATGGTCTTAACGCTTTCGCTCTTATCTAATGGAAGCTCACCAAATGTTTCGGCTGCACCCGCAGGTATGAGAATGTCGATACCGCCAGGAGCGTGATCTTTGTGTGAAATATTAATTCCCACAAAATTATTGCCATCAATCACTTTTGATTTTGGTCTGATACCTTTTTCGGTGATAGCTATATCAACAACATCAGTAACAAGTTCTACAAAATCTTTGTTATTTCGTATGATTTCGGAATTGCCGCCTTCGTAAAGCTTTTGCATATCACTATTATAACACAAACAAAACTAAAAGTCTAATTCAGGCCATCCTACCCTTTATTGTGGGGTTGGGAGATATCGTTGTATTTTTTCTTCAAGTATAGTCAACCGTTCATATTGACTGAACTCTCGCGAAGGAGTAACGAACGATGCTATCTCACTAGGGTGAGCAAATTCTCCCTCATATTCCCCATCATAGCCGGTGATCATTTCGTCTTCTCTGGGCGTTAATATTTCTGGGATAATAGTAAATTTTTCTAAATTGCCAAGTTTGGATGTGTGATTAAACCAACCAATTTCAGCTTTGTCTTCTGGACTCAAAAACAACACAAACCGTTCTTTTAGTTGATTTTTATATGGTTTTACACCATCTTCGGTCAAGAGAATAGATAAGACCTTTGGATTACCGATTACTGCCAGTGGGGCTGGTCGAATTAATCTTTTTCCAGTTGTGAGCTCGGCAAAAGAAGCCACATTAAACTGATCGAACATTGCTGCGATAATTCGCTGGCGGACAACTTTTAACAGCTCGCTTCCAGGCGACTCTTCGGGATTTTCATGGTGTGGTGATTCACAGGCACTCATTTGACTGATATTGTATAACATTTATAAAACTCAGTCAATTATTACTTGATAATAAAACTTCTGTGTTGTACAGTATTTTGGTCCCATCCGTACGTTCAAATATACCGAAAGGAAACGACTTGCTCAAAAACGAGTTGTCGTTCATCTGCCCTGTCAACCTCATGTACATCGAGGAAGGAAACGAGAAGCACGACGGTCTCATCCATCTCCATGCGAGCGCAACGCTCAACATGGAGGCCCAGAACAGTCTCAGCGAACTTCAGATCGATGAGGTCTCAGAGTTCATCATCGTCGGAAGTGAGATCCGAGTCGCGCTCAACCGTGATGCGGAAGGCCGTCAGCTCAGTTACCACGAGGTCTCAGAGCTGTCAGACAGGTTGGTCGGCGTAACCAAAAGCTGGGCGTTGGACAACGAGGCCAAGAAGTGGGAATTCACCTACTTCGCGGATACCAAGCAGATGATGGCAGGTCACTCCCAAACCCGCACCTTCCATGGGGCGGATCAGAGCGGATAACAACGTCGGCGCAGCTAACACCTTCCTTGGACGGACTTGGGTTGTAACCCCACCCGTTCAACCCTTCGGGGTCTCTTGTTGGGACAACCGGCAGATTGAGCAGTCGCTCTCTCCGGTTGCCCGGCCCTAGTCAGAAGAATCCTTCGGGATTTTTCACACAACGACAAGGGCCGGGCAATACAACACATTATTTGAACTCAGAAGTTAAAAACTAACAATTTGGTTTTTGGCTTTTAACTTTCAACCTCCTGTATAATCTGTAAAGTGTATTTATCTTCGTCCAGACGGGAAGAACTCGGAGTCCAAACTATCGTTTTAGGCGATAGCGTCGCTCGCTACATGCGTGAGCGAGGCTCGTCTATTCCAGCCAATTGCCCACATCTTGAAGCCTGCAGGATAGCCGACCAGGCAGCGTTTGAGGGCGCAGAACTAATCGATATTTACATCGACCGTGTTCGAGAAAGCCAAGCCTTTGCCTATACAGTCGAGCCGACTTTAATGGTCGATCATAACTGCCCACCAGAGCAGATTGCTAATATTGGCCGCGTCAAGGCATTGTCCCTGGCCAGGTCGCTGGGTGAGGTGGGAACTAGCAAATATGAGGAAGATGGTGCCCTATTATCTCTCGTCACACCGACCCCTGGCTGGGAAGAAACCCAGTCGTATCGCGGCGGTAAAACGCCATTATTGTTCCATCAGGAGATGTTACCCAGAGAAGGTCTGACGACCCGTGAGTCGATCAATAAATTTGTGATCCTCAGCTGCGTAACTGACACCAAGCCGCCGACGCCGACAGCTACCTCTCCAATAGAAAGAGGTCTGGCCTTGCTCAGCGAGGACGATTTGGAGATACTTCGCCGCCCAGTTTTCAAACTGCGACCCTATGATGCTATGGAGTTAACGCATACTGGCATTGTCGAGGAAGCCCCTGAGCCGATCCTGCATCCGGATGGCCAAGTAGTCGCCGACTTTGCCGATATCGAAACCGAAGATCCAGAGGCCCGGGCTGCTCTCGAGCGGTTTCTGGCAGCTGCTCAGGAGGTAGGCGTCAATGTCACACTCCGGCCGGGTGAGACTATCATCGTCGACAACCATCAGGCCTTTCATGGCCGCGGCGTTATATTAAAGGGACATGGTGAGCGCCTACTCCTCAGAGCTCACGTCATCTAGGCTTTAGAATTTTCGGCCATCATGGCGCGCCACTGGGCGCAGAGACGATTCTTTTCACCTCTTAAAATACTGGCTGCAACCCCATGATCGTTCCAAGGTTCTTTGCCATTAGGTCCGCTACGGTATTTCTGGTGTCCCATGCCGGCGATAACCACGGTGTCGCCCTTTTCGGCTAGCTTGAAGGCTGCTGCCATCGCCTCGCAACGATCTGGGATGACCACCAGCTCGGCGGCATTATTGCCAGGTTTGACACCTGAGAGGAGTTCCTCACGGATTTTGTCCGGATCTTCGCCAAACGGTTCGTCATCGGTGACGACCAAGATGTCGCTCAGTTCATTGGCCAGCTTGCCGACAGGCGCCCGGCGGGACTTTGGCCGCTCGCCGGCCGCGCCGGTGATACAAATCAGCCGTTTACTGGTCAGCTCACGAGCTGCCGTCAAGACATTTTTGATGGCATCGGGGGTGTGGGCGTAGTCGATCAATACCCGAAAGTCCTGGCCAGCCTCGACGGGGTCCATCCGCCCCGGGATTCGCTCTATGCCTTCTAGAGCCTGCATGGCCGTTTTGAGGTCTACTCCGAGCTCATGTGTAGTGGCGAGAGCAGCCAGCGCGTTGTAGACATTGAACTCACCCTGGACCATTAGTTTTAGGGTATGGCTGTCGCCGTCAGCTTTAAACTTTACGATGGTGTGTTTATGGCCATGTTCGATACTCAGTATCCGGTAATCGTCGGCATGTTTGCCATAGCTGATAGGTTTGTTGCGTGACGATCCTTTAAAATATTTGGCCCAGTCGCTGTCAGCGTTGATAACCGAAACACCTTTGGTTTTGCGAAAAAGGATAGCCTTGGCCTTGGCATAATTTTCCATGGTGCCATGGTAGTCGAGGTGTTCATTGGTGAGATTGGTGAACACCGCTGCCTCAAAGGTAATGCCCAGCAGTCGGTGCTGGTCGAGGGCCTGGGAGGCTGATTCCATGACTACCCACTCGACACCGTTTTTCTTCATTTTCTTCAGTAGCGGCTGCATGGTAAAGGGGGTGGCGTTGGTCAGGCCGCTGTCGAGCTTGTTCTCAAAGGTTCTACGCCCGTCTTTGATGAGCGCTGATGAATTCATGCCGACGGTGAAGCCAGCTGCCTCGAGGATGGCGGCGATCATGATGGTAGTGGTGGTCTTGCCGTTTGTGCCAGTCACACCGATGAATTTCATCGACCGGGCCGGCCAGCCGGATTTTAGGTTGGCGGCGGTGGCTTCGAGCGCGTGAAACGAATTAACACTGCGCTTGAATACCGATTTGGGTACCAGCGGCTTGAGCAACTGTTTGGCTTGGTTATATCTTTTGTAGATACCTGGCATAGTCACAAGTATACTGTTTCTAATGAAAATTTTGGGTATTGAAACGAGTTGTGATGAGACAGCCGCTGCTGTCGTAGTTGATGGTACACAACTTTTATCCAATGTTGTGGTTTCTCAAATTGATATTCACAAGGAATTTGGTGGCGTTGTGCCGGAGGTAGCTGCTCGTTCGCATATAGAAGTTATTCTGCCGACTGTCGATAAAGCCATAAAGGATGCTGGTTTAAATTGGGACGAAATTGATGCGATAGCGGTAACAAAAGGCCCCGGATTGATTGGTTCGCTACTAATCGGAGTTTTGACTGCTCGGACCCTAGCACTAGTCAAAAATAAGCCGCTCTACGGCATTCACCACGTTCTGGGACACGTCTATGCGAATTTCTTGACAGAAATTCGCGGCAGTAGTCAGGAGCCAGGAGCTAGGAGCCAGTACAAACTCCAAACTCCAAACTCCAAACTCCTACGATCAGTGCCGCGGTTTCCAACGCTGGCACTGATCGTTAGCGGTGGCCACAGCCAGCTAGTGCTTTTTAAGGATCATTTTGACTACCGGCTGCTCGGAGAAACTCGAGACGATGCTGTTGGCGAGGCTTATGACAAAGTCGCCACGATTCTCGGATTGCCCTACCCAGGCGGTCCGTCGATAGATAAAATCAGTAAATTGGGTGATGCTGACAAATATCCATTACCAGATGCCAAGCTGGACCAGCCATACGATTTCTCTTTTTCAGGGCTGAAAACCGCGGTATTACGAACTGCCCAAAGAATTATCGCCGAGGACTTCAGTTTTCCATCGCACAAAATTGCTGCGCGGTTGAACAAAAAACAGCAACGGGATCTCGGCGCCAGTTTTCAGAAGGCGGCCGTGAACACTTTAGTGACTAAAACTCTCAAGGCTTACCGAGAGTTTGAGCCAAAATCAGTAGTCATCGCCGGCGGCGTGGCGGCTAATCTGGCTCTGCGGGCTGAGCTAAAAAAAGCTCTGCCGATCGATATTCAGTACGCCCCAATTAATTTATGCACCGATAATGCCGCCATGATCGCCAGCCTTGCTTATTTCCAAGCCAATCTTAGAAAATCAGATGATCCACTGACACTTCAAGCCCAACCAAGCTTATCGATCTAAATCTGAAGCAAAATCAACTTCCTCGAGCGGCTGTCCCAATGCTACTACCACTTGCTTGATATAAGGTTCGGTTTGTTCACCAATATTAGCAATATCACCAATATTCGAAAAAAACTGTTCAGGATCAAGAATTTTCATTCCCACGCCCCTGACAACTTCGATCCCAATGGGGTTATCAATCGATCGATGGTAATTTCTCTTGTTGTAGTGATTTACCTCATTTGTGAAAAATGAAGTAACTTTTCCTACCATTGGCGAATCAGGTTTCAGTTGGATCACTTTTGCGACCTTTTCTTTGAGTTGCTTATATGCTTCTTTTTGCTTATTAAGACCCGATGTACCGTCAGCAATCCCTGTTTCTATAAAAAGTGGACCAAGTAGCCCGATTGCTTCGGCTGAAATTTCTGGATGTTCAATTCTTTTAAAAGTTTGGAGTGCATCTTTTGCCACTGATCTGTCGTGGTGGAGCTCACTAATTTGATTTTTTATTCTATTTTGTTCATCAATTAAACGTGATCCGATAGCAGTAACAACAATTTTTACTCGATCATCTTCACCGGCATCTCTATCTGGGTCACCATGTTCAACCCAGTCGAGGATTTGCTCATTTGATACTTTGGGTTTATTCATAACTGTAACTACATTAGCACTTTACAGAGCTTTTGTCAATATCTTATACTGTAAGACATGACAATTAATTTCGAGCCGAGCGACGAGGATTACGATACGGCTTGGACGACCGGCAACCTCTGTTTTACCCAGCACCGGGCTTGGGCTGAAGTCAAAAAAGACAATTACCAAACCCACCACCTGCTGTCCGGCGACATGGCTATCGGCGTAATGACCCGCAAAATACCACTGTTGGGCGGGACTTTCGGTTACCTACCCCGAGCTTTCAACCAAACAATCATGGATAAAACCGAATGGATCACTAGCAATGCCAGCGAGATTTGTGAACAGCTAAGACTTGATTTTCTGATAATCGAACCGAATGCAGTTTTTTCTAAGCCAATTGATTTGCAAAACTTGTTGAGTGCTGGATTTGTAACAGATGATGAGACCATCCAGCCGCGCCACACCAGGCTAATCGATCTGAAAAAACCTGACGAGCAGTTGCTAGCCGATATGTCGCGCGACGTCCGCCGCCGGGCTGAGCGGGCCAAGGCAGCTGGCTATGTTTTTTCTGAACGGAGCGACCTGGCTGGACTGGAAATCTTTTATGGCGGTTTGTCAGAGGTTGCTAAACGTTCTGGCTTCGCTATCCAACCCAAAACTTACTTCCGGGGCATACTAGAAGCTTTCCCCAAAGGTATGGTGCGTATCTATCATTGCCTGGACAGCGATGGTCAGTTGCTCTACGCGTTGTTCGTTATAGTCGACAATGGTGTCTTTCGACGCATTTACGGTGGTCCGACGGCTGCCGGACGGGCTGGTGACGGCGCGCAATTCGCGCTGCTCCAGGCTATCCAAGCGGCCAAAAAACTCCAAGCCCACACTATGGATCTCTGGGGAGTGGCACCATACACTGACCAAGGTTTTATCGCCGGTCATCCACTATCTGGTGTTTCACAGTTCAAATCTACTCTGGGCGGTGCCAACGTCACTTATTGGCCGCAGCTTATATTGGTTCGAAATAAAACACGCTACAAGTCTTATCAGAGAATGCTCAAAGTCCACAACAGCTTGAAAAAATTACGCAAATCACTCAGTTAATGATGGAAGTTGTCAACCCACCACATTCGCATTACTTGCAGCATAGCGAGTGGGCGGCTGTCCGGGCTAAATACGACTGGCAGTCGCGGTCCTTGCAACTGGCAACAACAGCCGGTGAACAGCCGGTGACGGTTTATAACCGTGCCATCAAGCCAATCGGCATGCTGGCCTACATTCCCTACTGCCTGCCAGTATTTGGCGGGTCACAAGTGAAAAATAATCTGGAGCGTCTGCGAGAAGGCCTGGCAGATTGCTTTGCAGTGACTATCGAGCCGCAACAGCTGGCGTCTAGTGTGGATGGGCCGGATTTGGAAGCACTCGGCCTGAAGCGGCTTTGGCCGGCTGGCATTCAAAATATTTCGACGGTAATCGTCGATCTCAACCGGCCGGAGGAAGAAATATTCGCTAGTTTCACCAAAGAAAAACGCTACAACGTCCGTAAGGCAGAGCGCCGCGGCGTGGTGGTTCGCGAAGTACCGACTGATCAGTCCGGCTTTGATCTGGTGTATTCTTTCAAATTAGAAACAATCGGCCGCTCCGACCATTACTACCGGCCGAAACAGTTCATTTATGACGTATGGGGCAGCTTTGCCGAGGCCGGTAA
>CAZLKQ010000016.1:0-13470 GCA_964560175.1 uncultured Candidatus Saccharibacteria bacterium | reverse complement strand
GATGACGGTATTTCCGACTGCATCACCCGTAACATGCAAAGCATCGAGTACCGATACGCCGGCACCAGACAGGGCCGAGAAAATACGAGCAAATCTGGCTAGGGCAACTTTGACAATGATTTTGCCGATGATTGGTAGTTTCAACAGCGCAGCATCAAAAATTGGTCGGCCACGTTTTGAATGAAAGAAACGCCAAGCAAAGAACCCGACGATCACACCGACAATCAACAAAACAAAACCGTATTTTACCAATATATTGCTGATGCCGAGCATGATTTTGGTATAAATCGGCGGTTGGTAATCATCACCGGCTAGGTCGTTAATGATGCTGCCGATTTTTGGCACGATCGAGGTCATCAAAAACAAAAAGGCGATAATTGTAATTGAGAAAATTACTGCCGGGTAAGTCATGGCTGATTTTAGTTTGCCTTTGATTTTGGCATCTTTTTCCTGTTGCAGAGCCAGTCGATTGAGAATATCGTCCAAAATGCCGCCGGCTTCGCCTGCCCGAACCATATTTACGTAGATCGGGCTAAAAACTTTCGGATGCTCGGCCATGGCATCGCCCAGCGTGACTCCGCTCTCGACTTGCTTGGTGACCAAAGGTAGGTAGTGTTTAAGGCCTTTTGACTCAGTTTGTTCATACAAGGTGTGCAGGGAGCGGGTCAGTGGCACGCCGGCATTGACTAGCGTCGCCAGCTGCCTGGTGAAGACGACTTTATCCATTGTTTTGACCCGGGGATCACCGAGTTGCATGTTGAGTGAGAACTTAGACCGGCCGCTGGTCTCTTTGACTAACAGTGGCTTGAGCTCTTGTTTGCTCAGTTGTGTCATGACCGAATCGCGGTCATTAGCGCTGAGAGTTCCGCTCACCGTCTTTCCTTCTTTGTTGCGCGCGGTATAGGTGAAATTTGTCATGTTATTCTCGAGTTACTCTCAAGACTTCATCCAGACTGGTCAAACCCTGAGTAGACTTTACGAAGCCGTCTTGCTGCATTGTCATCATGCCTTCTTTGATTGCTTGTTGCTGCAGAGCTTCGCTAGTGGCATTGGCGCTGATCATGCGTTCTAAGTCTTCAGAAATTGTCAGTATTTCGTAAATGCCGATCCGGCCTTTATAACCACCGCCGGCGCATTCGCCGTCTTCACGGGGCCGCCAGAGGCTAAGTTTGCCGTCCTTCTTGCGCTCGATAGGCTCTTTGGGATCACTAGTAGGATTGACCCGGCCATCGTTGCCGTCGGGATTTTGAGCTAATTTCTGGATCATAGTCTTGGTCTCAGATTTTAGCGGCTGGATGACTTTACCTCCTTTGTGAGACCCATTTTTGTCTTCATTTTTGAGTAAGTTTTGCAGGCTGTCGGCACCCTCGACCACCTTTTGCTCTTCGTTAATCGAAAAAGTTTTTTTGATCTGGGCTAGTTCATCACTGCTGGGTACGTATGATTCGCGGCATTTGGGATTGAGCTTGCGAACCAAGCGTTGGCCTATGATGGCCCGGACAGTACTGGCGATCAAAAATGGCTCGACGCCCATGTCTAGTAAACGGGGTAGGGCAGTGGCGGCATTATTGGTGTGCAGCGTCGAAAAGACCAGGTGCCCAGTTAGGGCGGCTTGGATAGCCAGACCAGCTGTTTCTTTGTCGCGAATTTCACCGACCATAATGATATTCGGGTCCTGGCGCAACAGGGCGCGCAGTCCGGCGGCAAAGGTCATGTTGGCTTTTGGGTTGACTTGGGTCTGGTTGGCGCCGACGATTCTATACTCGACAGGATCCTCGACGGTCGAGATGTTTACCTCGGGATGATTGAGCAGGCTCAAAATACTATACAGGGTAGTTGATTTGCCGGAACCAGTCGGGCCGGTGACCAAGACTATACCGTGCGGCTGAGCTATAGAATCTTGGATTCTGGTCAGCGACTTTCCCCAAAAACCCAGATCTTCCAGAGTCACGGCATTGGTTGATTCATTAAGCAGACGCATGACAACTTTTTCACCGTCCATAACCGGCAAGGTCGAGACGCGGACCGCGTAGAGGTCGCCGCCCATAGCGATTTTGAAACGACCATCTTGAGGCGCTCGATGTTCATCGATTTTCAGATTGGAAAGAATCTTGATGCGTGACACTAAAGCGCTCAGGACTTTTCGTGGTAATCGATTGGCTTCGCGCAAGACGCCGTCGATACGGTAGCGGACCTCTACTTGCTCTTCCCGAGGTTCGATGTGGACGTCCGAAGCTTTTTGCTTGATGGCGTATTCCAGCAGTAAGTTAACGGTCTGAGCAATCGGCGAATCCTCGGCCAAATCTTCAGCTTTGATTTCTTCCGCTTCCTTATCGGCGGCTTCCTCGTTGAGGCCATCTTCGCCAGTTACAACTTTACTAACCTCGCTGCTGATCGAGCCTTTATAATCGTTGAGAGCGACTTCGATCTCGGATTGCGGGGCAATATAAATTTCCAGCTTCTTGCCGAGTTGCTTTTGCAGAAAATCGATAGACTGGATGTCTTCGGGATCGTCCATAGCTATCTTCAGTGTATCTTCGGGGGTGATAGCAAAAACGATTACCTTGTATTTACGAGCGATCCGAGCTGGTATTAAGTCTTGGAGTGTCTTTTCGATTTTCTGGGTAGATAGCTCTACATAAGGAACATCGATCGTTTCGCCGAAAAGTTTGGTCAGTTCTTTTTCGGTGACCAGTTGTTTCTTGATGACGATTTCTTGCAACGGCCGTTTTTCGGTTTTGCTCTCGACGACCAGCTCATCAATAACGCCTTGTGATGCTTTAGCGTGTTTTAGTAAAATTTCTTGCAGGGTTTTATCAGGTATTATCACTTAACTTGCCCATCCAAAGTCTTAATTGTCATATAGCAGCTAGTATAACTCGGATGAACGGTTCTCCCAAGACGCTCGTGTTTAGCTGGCTACCTAGTGCTACACTGATGAATATTTGACGGAGGAAGACTTATGGCTGATAAAACAACGGGGGTGGATAGCGGTAAAGCTCAGGCTTTGAAATTGGCCATGGAGCAGATCGAAAAGCAATTTGGCAGTGGCGCCATCATGCAGCTTGGTGAAGGCCAGCTGGCCAGTGTCGAAACTTTTCCCAGTGGCAGCATTAGTCTCGATTTGGCGCTGGGCGGCGGCTATCCCAGAGGCCGCATTCTCGAGGTTTACGGTCCGGAGAGTAGCGGGAAGACTACTCTGGCGCTGCACGCTATCGCCGAAATCCAAAAAGGCGGCGGCACAGCGGCTTTCATCGACGCTGAACACGCTCTCGATCCCGACTACGCCAAAAAACTCGGTGTCAATGTCGACCAACTGCTGATTTCCCAGCCGGATACCGGCGAACAGGCTCTGGAGATTACCGAAACGCTAGTCCGGTCCAACGCCGTTGATCTCGTAGTTATCGATTCAGTCGCCGCACTAACACCACGGGCTGAGATTGAAGGTGACATGGGCGACTCGCACATGGGTTTGCAAGCCCGGCTGATGAGCCAGGCGCTGCGCAAGCTGACCGGCATTATCAGCAAGACCAAATGTACGGTAATTTTTATCAATCAGATCCGTATGAAGATCGGTGTATTGTTTGGCAATCCGGAAACCACCACTGGTGGCAACGCTCTGAAATTTTATAGCTCGGTGCGCATGGACATACGACGGGTTTCGCAGATCAAACAGGGCGAGGAGATCGTTGGCAACGAGGTGAAGGTAAAGATCGTCAAAAACAAGGTCGCGCCGCCGTTTCGGATCGCCGAGTTTGACATCATGTATGCCCAAGGCATTTCGATCGAAGGTGACGTGCTCAATCTAGCTACCAAATATGAACTGGTCGGCAAGAGCGGGGCTTGGTTCGACTACGGAGGCGAAAAAGTCGCCCAAGGCCGCGAAGCCGCCAAACAGTGGCTCAAAGACAATCCAAAAATCCTCGCCGATTTGACTGTCAAAATCCACGCCGCCGTCAAAGCCGAGTAAATTCTGATTGAGTTAAAATATAATCATGAAACGACTGATTTTGATGGGTGGGCGACCATGGGAAGCTCGTGATGGCGGCAAATATTTCGTAAATGTGCTTTTTCGCTACTTTCCAAAGACTGTAAAATTAGCGTTTTGCAACTTTGCACAGAATGAGGATGATTGGGAAGATACTACTGATAGAAACATGAGAATGTTCCGCTCTTTCACCAAGAAAAAAATTGAAAACAAAATAATGACTGAAAAAAATTTCAGAGCAGTTTCCAAGTGGGCAGATGTAATTTATATTCCAGGCGGTGATTCTGAAGTTTTGAAAAAAAGAATAAAGAATTTAGGAAATTTAAAAATACTTTGGGAAGAAAAAATTCTTGCAGGAAGTAGTGCAGGAGCGGATTTCTTTTGCACTGCTTACATTTCACTTAGAAGAAAGACATTGGATAAAGGTTTGGGTTGGGTGAATGTAGCTTGTATTCCACATTGGCGTGATAATTACGAAGATTATACAAAAAAGGATTGGGATTGGGCCGAAAAAGAAGCATTACAAACTTATCCAAATCTACCACTGCTCTGTATTCCCGAAGGCGAATTTGTTGAGTTTTCCGTCAAGTAATGAAAATCACCAAAATTGACCAACAGGTAAAAAATCAGGGCCGATTTTCAATATTTGTGGACGACAAATACAGCTTTTCGCTGAGCGAGCGGCAGCTGGCCGACAGCGGACTAAAAATCGGCCAAGAAATGTCAGGGTCTGACCAAGACAAATGGAAAAGTGAGAGTGATTTTGGCAAGTTATGGGAGCGGGCACTTAACTGGATGATGATCCGGCCGCGCAGCCAATGGGAAGTCGACAGCTACCTCAACCGCATAACCAAAAATGAAGATCACAAACCCAAAATTGTGGCGAAGCTGCAAAAACTAGATTTGATAAATGATCAGAAATTCGCGACTAGTTGGGTAGAAAGCCGCCGGCTGCTCAAAACCACCAGCCGCCAGCGACTTTTTCAGGAACTACTTGTCAAACGAGTCGACAAAGACATTATCGAGGAAGTCTTAGACCTCGACGTAACTGACGATGTACAGGAAATAAAAAAATTGATTGCCAAAAAGAAAGACAAATATCCCGAACGCCAAAAACTGTTGGCATATTTAGCCCGCCAAGGATTCAGTTACGACCACATCAAACAAGCTTTCGACGAACTAGAATAGACTTTTAAGAACTTTTAAGCTTTTGCGCAAAAGCTTAATAATAACCTAATGTCTTACATACACCTCGCACTTGGATGCCAGGTGCAATTTCTCTTCGAGAAACTCCAACGAGCTGTACATGGGGTACTGCGAAGCGAGTATCGCAGAAGAAAATTGTGTCTGGCGCCAAGAAGCTAGTGGTGTCTCTGACTCCGTCAGAGAGCAGACTGGCTGGTGCGAGGAGTATGTAAGAGATTAGGCGGCAGGGTTGGGAATAGCAGCCGGAGCCGTTTCACGCCCTGATTCTTTAACCGTGGCGTCTTTGACAACAATTTTTTGCTGTGAGACCGAGACGATGTGGATGCGGTCAATTATCAACGCTGAATTGAAGACGGCTTTCCAAGCCGGCCGGGTAACATGCAGCTTGACGATTTTCCAAGAAGTCTCGTCGATGACAAAGTTTGTAACTTTGCCGAGCTTTTTTTTACTTTCCGTGATCACCGGCTTGCCCAGGAGTTGAAAATTCATCTCAACGACGTCTTGCAGGCGCAGCAGATCCTCGGGTGCACTAAAGTCTTCCTCATGATTAATTATTAGGCCATTTTTGTTGATTTCACGGATATCAGTCGGCTGGAGAATAGTCGGCGGTTCTCCGCCGGTCTGTTGGCAATAGAAACCAGCAATTGATAAATTTTGGGCTTTGATAAGCAGTGAGCTGACATTGGCAATCGGTTGCCCGGCATGAATACTCAGAATCGGCATGCCATTGAATTGATCAGCGAGGCGCAACATAACCTAATTATAAACCCTCACGCTTTATACCAGCCAAGTCCATTACCAGCTTTTTTTGCGGTAAGGAGCGTTCCTTACCGCAAAAAAAAGAATGTAAGAAGATCGAAAATGCTGGTGCTTGCATCGGTTGATTTGATTGTCCATAATTTCGGCCAAGATGGTTGGCCAAAGAACTCTTCTGGAAATAATCGGGGTGGGAGAGCTGCGACAGTAGAGATGCGCAAACTCCTGCTGGTGTTGGGGGTGGTGCAAATTTTCAGTAGCTGGCCGGTGGCGGTTGCCCTGCCAACGCCGGTTGAGCATATCGTGATCAGTGAGCTGCAAACGGCCTCGATGACCAGCGCCAGCGAGGAATTCGTCGAGCTTTATAATCCATTAGATGAAGCGGTTGATATCACGGGCTGGCGACTGGAATATAAATCAGCCACTGGTGCTAACTGGTCAAGCAAGGCCACCCTGTCTGGGAGCGTCGAATCCCAAGGATTTTATTTGATAGCCTCAACTGATTATTTAACCGATGCGGCGACTGCCGCCATGGCTAGTGGGTTGGCGGCCAGCGGTGGGCATATTCGCCTAGTCAGCCTTAATGACCAGCAGAGCGAAGCGGTTGTAGATCTACTCGGCTGGGGGACGGCTGACTTAGCTGAGACGGCCCCGGCCCCGGCGCCAGCAGCCGGCCGAAGCCTGGTACGCCAGGTTGATGCCGATGATAACTTTATCGACCAAGACAACAACTCGACTGATTTTGTAGTCTCCGACACGCCAGACCCGCAGTCCACGCCGCCGACGGTTCCCGATGAAGATACTAATCCTGATGACTTACTAACACTTGTAATTAATGAATTATTTGTCGATCCATCCTCGCCGCAAACTGACGCCGAAGATGAATTCGTCGAAATCTACAACCCCAATGACGAGCCGGTCGATCTGAATGATTACGTTTTGCAGACCGGCAGCAGTCTGCAGTATCAAGCCACTATCACTGACAAATTTATAAATCCAGGCGACTACCTGGCGCTGACTTCTGGAGAGACCGGTTTGGTCTTAGCCAACAGCGGTGGCAAAGCCCAGTTGTTGTCGCCGGATGGCGCAGTAGCAGCTGGATTGGTGGCCTACCAGACTGCTCCAGCCGGACAGTCTTGGTCATTACTTGGTGCCAGTTTTGTCTGGACTAACCAAGTAACACCTAACGGCGACAACCTGGCAAGTACAAATCCCATTACTGACGACAACCAGGAAAATGGCGTTGGCAGTATCAGCAACTATCCAAAGATTTTGATCACCGAAGTCCTGCCCGACCCGGCGTCCCCGCAAACCGATGCCCGGGACGAGTTTGTTGAGCTCTATAATCCCAATCTAGATGCCGTAGACCTCACCGGGTTTGTTCTAAAAACTGGCTCATCACTCAAAACTAGCTTTGTCTTGCCGTCGGTTACCATAGCTTCCAATAGCTACATTGCGATTTTTTCAATCGATGCCAGTATCAGTCTGTCCAATTCCGGCGGCAGCGCCCAGTTGCTTGATCCAAACGGCTTGGTTTCCAGCGAGATTGTGCCCTACGGCCCGGCTGAGGAAGGCCAGAGCTGGGCTTTGGTCGGCGGCAAGTGGCAGTGGACGGCCCAGCCGACGCCAGCTGCCAAAAACCTGTTGGCAGTGGCGGCTGCCAAAGCTAAAAAAGCCAAATCCACCGCTGTCAAGAAATCTGCCAAGAAGTCCGCGGCCGGCGACGTCTTGGGTTCGATCGGCCAGCCAGCGGCAATTCCGCCGGGCGCAGTAGACTGGCGATTGATCGGAGGGGTGTCAGCACTGGCCGCAGGGTATATGATCTATGAGATGAGATACGACATTCGAAATCAAATTTATCGATTCCGACGCTTCTCCGAGACTAAAACGAGCGGAGCGTGAAGCTCCGGCTTGTATCCAAATCACTTCAGGATACGATCGACTTGGGTGAAAAATTGGGACGTAAACTAGCTGGCGGCGAAGTGATCGAGCTGGTCTCAGACCTCGGTGGCGGCAAAACCCAATTGGTGCACGGTTTAGCCAAGGGTATGGGTAGCAGTGATCAGGTACAGAGCCCAAGTTTTACAATTTCCCGAATTTACTCAAGCAAAAAGCTGACCCTCCATCATTTTGACTTTCATAGGTTGAAGGAACCAGGAATAATTAAGCGAGAATTGGCAGAAACTATAGGCACCAATGATATTGTGATCGCAATCGAATGGGCCGATTCGGTGCAGGATGTATTGCCGGCAGACAGATTGGTAATCACAATTACTCCGACTGGCGAAAACATCCGATCGGTCGATCTGATAGCTAGTGGCCGAAAGCATCAAAAAATCTTGGAGAATTTCTAATGTTTCTGGCTATCCGGACTGACAAACCGCTAGCCGAACTTTATATTTTGGACCAGGTAGGCAATAAAGTCGCCGAGCACCAGTGGCTGGCTGACCGGCAGCTGGCCGATCACTTGCACGTCGAAATCAAAAAAATACTAAAAAAGAACAAACTAACCTTCGACAACTTGACGGGGATAGTGGTCTTTGAAGGCCCGGGCTCGTTTACTGGCCTGCGCATCGGGATTACTGTGGCGAACGCTCTGGCCTACAGTTTGCAAATCCCAGTTATTGGCACGAACAGTGAAAAATGGATAAGCCCAGGCTGGCAAAAAAAGTTTTCAAAACCCCAGCAATATGTAGTCCCAGAGTATGGATCTTTGCCAAATATTACACATTCCGGGCAATAGGTGTATTATTTTTTTAGCATTAGCGTTACAATAGCAAAATAAATAAGAGAGAGAAAATGCACAAAATAAACATCGATGAAGTACTATCGCGAGAAATGGATCGCAAGGATTTCTTACGCTACGCGGGGCTAGCGGCACTGGGCGTGCTGGGGGTCAACAATTTGATCAAGAATCTGTCGTCGTTTGGCAAAACCAAACAGCGCAGGAATTCATCTTATAGTGGTAATGCATACGGCGGGTAAACGGCTGCATGCACAGATCCCTTAGACATCGGTTAACCAGTTATCTGGCACCAGTTCTTTTTTTGGTTTTTTGGCTGGCCTTGCCGGCTTTTGCTGCACCGTATGGTTCATCGACCTACGGCGATTGCCCTTATGGCGACACCGATGACTGTCCGGTTGTAACCACCAGAGGTGGCGGCACTACTACTACCGAACCGACTACTACTCCCAATCAAGTGTCTCAAGACATTGATAGTGACGGCAAAGCTGAGACCGCGACCGACACCAATGACGATGCAACCGATGGTTTCGAAGATTTTGCCGATCCCGACGGTTCGTCCTCAGTCGTGGATACGGTTGATGGTGATGGCGACGGATTCACCGACTTTTTTATTGATACCAACAATAATACTTCACCGGATGTCTACTGGGATCCTGATGACGGTATTACCTCAACAGTTGTTATCGGTAATTATGATGACGATTCTGCCCTAGAATGGGCATTTGATAATGGCCAAGGCAAGTTCTACTACGACCCAATCACTCGCAAAATCTTTCCACTAACCGAAGCTACCGGTCCTGGCCCGACTACCCAGCAGAAGGATCAGGATGATGGGTCAACAGATAGCCTTTGGGATAAAATAATTGGATTTATCAGGGTTATTCTTCCTTATCTTTCACTAATCATCTTGTTGGGCCTGATTATTGGTCTTGTAGTGCGCCGAAGACGCCGAGCCCCGTCCAGAATAGAACCTCCCTATAACTAAATTTGCTATACACTGGTTTTGACAGTATTATTTCAAGTAGTTAATCCTCAGGAGAATTGCAATGAATTTAGGCCTACCAGAATTACTAGTCATTCTAGTCATACTAATGTTGTTGTTTGGAGCTTCCAGGCTACCCAAGTTGGCGCGTTCGATTGGCCAATCGGCTAAGGAACTTCAAGACGGTATCAGTGGCAAATCTTCAACCGATAGTGATAATAAAAAAGAGGGCAAGAGCAAAAAATCCTAAAAAAGGAACTTCTATGAAACAAAAATTGGGTGGTAAACAAACTTTAAAACTGCATCTGGATGAGCTGCGTCGCCGGCTTTTTTTCAGTGTGGGTTTCTTGCTCCTGACAACCATGCTAGCTTACGTTTTTAGCGAACAACTCATCGGATTGATCCAAAAACCACTAAACGACACTCTGTACTACACGTCTCCAGGTGGCAGTTTTTACTTCACTTTCAAAATCAGCATGCTCTTTGGCGTAATCGCCGGTACTCCGGTCTGGTTTTATAATCTAATCAGGTTTCTTGAGCCAGCTCTAGCCGGCAATCACAAGGTCAAAAAATGGCGCTTGCTTTTGTCTTCGCATTTGTTATTTGTTTTGGGTATGGCCTTTGGCTATTTCATAACCCTACCGGCTGCTTTGAAATTTTTGACAGGCTTTGGCGGCGAAAGTTTAGAGGCTTTGATAGGCGTGGATGAGTATCTAAATTTTGTGATTGTCTACTTGGTGGGATTTGGACTGCTGTTTTTGTTGCCACTGGCAATCTTGACCATAAATCGGCTAAAACCACTAAAACCGTCGAAGATGACCAAGCATCTGGGCTGGGTTGTCTTGGTTTCATTTGTGTTGTCCGCGATTATCACGCCGACTCCTGATCCGTTCAATCAAGTTTTGATGGCCGGTCCGATAATCATTATGTATATCCTATCAATCGTTTTGGTAGTTGTCAGAAATCAGCGCCCCAACTCCAATTTCTATCTGCCAAAAGTCGTTGTACCAGCCGAATTTAGTACGGATAGTTTTGTTGAGCTCTTGGCCAGCGGCCTAAAAATAGAACCAGTAATTATCGACTCTGAACCGGAACGAGTCACAGTCAACATTATCCAGTCTCGTTATCGGCTGATTACCGATATTATCTCTTCGTAAGAAATTGCAAACATAGTTATTTTGGCGTAGGCTAAAAGCAGCCTCTAGAGCTCGTTTCAAAATTTCCTTCGGCTTCGAGAGTCCGATTCAGAGATGAGATTGTCTGATTTCTTACGACGAGGCATATCCAAAAGATACGTCGAAGAATAAAAATCGACAAGATCGCCCTGAATCGGAGTTGTAGCAACGGAGGCGAATTTTGAAACGAGCTCTTCTGGGCAGTTTTGATACTAAATTAATCTGAATTTGTGTAAACGGCGTCGCATCTTCTCATCTGTGACCGAGTATATTTAGGCGATCACTGGGACCATTTAGATGACCACGAGCACAGTCCAAGCAGAAAGGGCCAAGCCCATGGAACCTATTTCCATTGCGCTCGCCATTGCCGGTCTAGCCGCCGGTTATGGAGGCGCTAGTTATTTGACGAAACAAAAAATCGGCTCCGTAGAGGGAAAAAGCAAAGAAGCAGCTGCCAAGGCCAAGTCCGAAGCAGCCGACATATTATTAAAGGCCAAAGACGAAGCCGCCAGGCTGCTCGACGATGGCCGGCGTGAAGACAAGAAGCGCCGCGAAGACCTGACCGAGACAGAAAAACGCCTAGCCAAACGTGAAGAGCAAATCGACAACAAACTCGAGGACCTGGATAGCCGCAGCAACCATTTACGCAAAGACGAAGTCGAGATCGAAAAACTCAAAGATGACATTCGCGAAATTCGCAAAAATCAACAAGCCAGTTTGGAAAAAATTGCCAAACTCAAAAAAGAAGAAGCCCGAGAACGACTGATGACCATGACCGAAAAGGATATTCGCCAGGATTTGACCGGTCTGATCGCTAAGCTCAAAGAGGATGCCAAGCAACACGCGCAGGACGATGCCAAAGTTATTCTGACCGGTGCCATGGAGCGTTTAGCTTCGGAAGCAACGGCTGAAAAAACCGTCGTGGCAGTGCCGATGCCGGATGAAATGAAAGGCCGGATTATCGGTAAAGAGGGACGCAATATTCAGACCATCCAACGCCTAACTGGTGTTGATGTATTGGTCGATGAAACTCCGGGAGTTGTAATACTTTCTAGCTTTGACCCGATTCGCCGCCAGATTGCTCGGGTCGTGATGGAGACTTTGATTAAAGACGGCCGAGTTCACCCGGGTCGAGTCGAAGAAGTCGTCGCCAAGGCCGAAAAAGAAATTGATCGCGAGATCGACAAAGCTGCCGATGAGGCCATGCGCGAGGTTGGCGTACCGGCGATTCCGGCTGAGCTAAAGCATCTGCTTGGTGAGCTGAAATTTCGAACCAGTTACGGCCAAAACGTATTGAAGCATTCGACTGAGATGTCGCATCTGGCCGGTATGATTGCCGCTGAGGTCGGCGCTGACGTGCAAATTTGCCGGACCGCTGCCTTGCTCCATGATATCGGCAAAGCCGTCACTCACAAGATTGAAGGTAAGCATCACCATATCGGCGGCGAACTGGCCCGCAAACATGGTATGAGCGAGGAAGTCGCTCACGCTATCGAGGCTCACCATGATGATGTCGAAGCTACCACTCCGGAGGCCGTGATCATCCGGGTAGTTGATGCCTTGAGCGCGGCCCGCCCTGGTGCCCGAAATGTCAGCGCCGAAGATTTCGTCAAGCGTATGCAGGATCTGGAAAATGTCGCCAATAGTTTTGAAGGTATCGAAAAAAGTTTCGCCATCAGCGCCGGACGGGAGATCCGGGTTTTTGTAAAACCTCAGGACATCGACGACCTGACGGCTATCAAACTAGCTAGAGACGTAGCCAACAAAATCGAAGCCACCCTCCAATTTCCAGGCACGATCAAAGTCAATGTCATCCGCGAAACCCGAGCTATCGAGTATGCCAAATAGCGGAGCTATTTGGCAGTAGAATGTAGGATGGCAGAAATAAAAGCCGCTTTGTTTGATGCCGATGGTGTGACAGTACTCTCACCAGAGAATTTTTCAGCACATTATGCGCCTAGCTAGTAAATAAGCGTGCCGCCGCTCCAGTTCTCGAACACCGGCGAAGGATACGTAAGGGATGCGCCCACAAACGCCCGAAACACTAGCCCGGGCGGACCGCTGGTGATGCGGTCAGCTGTGCTATCGGTGCCTGTCAAAAGCAAAACTCCATTGTGGTACCCCTTTATAGTTACCGGATTGGTGCCTCTGGCTTCAAGGCGCAGAGTATCTCCTGGCACTGGAGCTGGATCTGTAGAAGTTGCCAAGAGGTAAGTAAATTCTGTCGCAACTCCATCGTATTTTATTTCCCATCGGGGTGATGGAGTTGCCTCCCCGTTATAATGAAACGCATAACGAGCGGCGTCACTACTGCGGCGACGGACAAAAACCTGGTGCTGCATATTAGATACCAGATCAGGTGCTATTTTTGCCTCACAGAATTGATCCGGCAAGAACGATGCTCCGGCCCAGGTGGCAATGTGGACACCCGAAAATGAGCCAGCTCCCAGATCACTGCTATTTACTGTAACGGGACTACCTAAAGTCGCAGTCCAATTAGTACCTAAGCTGGATCGCTCAAAATCATCATTGGCGCTTGTACTGACCGTCAGGGCTGGTCCTCTGCCAAAATACATCATGAGCAGTACGCGTAGGGTGTTCCACTAATTAACGTTAT
>CAZLKQ010000015.1:0-13486 GCA_964560175.1 uncultured Candidatus Saccharibacteria bacterium | reverse complement strand
CGGTTTTGAACCTGATCTGGCCAAACTTCAAAAAGAAAGGGCTAGGCCGCCGGCCGAGATACTGCTGAGTGACCAACGCTTCGAGAAGGAGATGGAAAAAGAAGCCGTCGAGGTTGCCAATCCTCAGCACCCAGGTCCCGGACAGGCTGAAACAGTACCGATTAAAACCGAACGTGACATTGAAATACACCAAGAAATTGGGTTAGAACACAGCCTACCCTCCAGATCAGTAGCAAAAACCGCCAGTTTGGCTGGGGGCGGAGCGCCTACCCCCAGTAAAGACCTGGGCAGATTTACCACCTCGGCTGTCTCTTCACCAGCAAATCTCTCCGGCGATAACCACCCAGACTCCAATGATAATCAAGATTTCATAACTGAACCTGCTCCGCAGCTGGCCAAAATATCGGCTGGCATACTGGGCGCCATACTGCTTATCATCATTTTGCTTCTAGCTCTGTTGTAAGCTAAAAGCTATACTGTACAGATTATGTCAACTACGCTAAAAGATATTGAAAATACTCGCAAACTTTTATCTGCACGACTAGAGGATTCCAAGAATCCCTCGGTAATTTTGCGTTCCAAAGAACTCAAGGAACTGTACGGCCAGATACCAAAATTGCCGGCAGCCGAGCGAGCAGCGTACGGCAAAGCAGTAAACGAGCTCAAAACTGACCTCCAACGTCTAGTTACCAGTTACCAGTTACCAGTTACTGCCCAACGGGCCATAGATGTAACAGCCCCATTTGACGTTAACGTGACGCCAGAGAACCGACCCACACACCTACCCAGCGAACTAGGTAGCCAGCACCCACTAATGGTCGAGTTAGACAACGTTTTAGATATATTTACCCGCATGGGCTTTGACGCGATCGAGTCTCGCCAACTCGATGACGACTGGCATATGTTCACTTCGCTCAATTTCCCAGAGGATCACCCAGCCCGCGATGATTATGATACTTTCATCACGACAGAGGGCTTGGTCGCGCCGGCACACACCTCGACGATGCAAAACCGAGTTCTGAAGACTTACAAGCCGCGCCTGAAAGTCGGCGAAGATATCCGAGTGGTCATTCCTGGCCGGGTCTTTCGCAATGAAGACCTCGATGCACGACACGAGCACACTTTCTATCAGCTCGAGGGTGTAGTGGTCGGCCGTGGCATCCACGCCGGCAACCTGATTGCCACTCTAAAGACTTGGCTCAATGGATATTATGGTAAGGATATAGACATAAGAATTCAGCCATTTTATTTTCCTTTTACCGAGCCAAGTTTCGAATTCGCTACCAGTTGTATTTTTTGCGTAGGTAAGGGCTGCAGTATTTGTAGTCAAACAGGGTGGATTGAACTTGGTGGTTGTGGGATGATCCATCCTAATGTACTAAAACTGGCCGGAATTGACGCCAGCTTTTACACTGGTTTTGCCTGGGGCTTTGGAATAGAACGCTTAGTGATGCTCAAATATGGCATCGAGGATGTCCGTCTTTTCCACAGTGGCAAATTAGATTTCCTGAGGCAATTCTGATGAAAGAGGAAAGTATGGAACCAAAAAAACATGAATACCAGATCGAACCACCGATAGCTAGCGATGCGATCGATGTCGGTCCAGTGCATCTCCAGTCATGGATAGAAACTTACATAAATCCTGATTTAGGAGTTGACGAGAAGTGGATTAGGGAAAATATCGGACATGTCGTAACAGATAAAGGTAATGATTTTCGAAAGGAACTATTTAAAAAGATTGAGTCGGGAGATCCAAGTCTTCGTTATCGTGTTGCCAGAGACGAGCAAGGAGAAGTTGTGGGCTTTTGTATGGCTACCAAATCTCAAGTTGAATCAGAACCCAATGTACTTGATGCCTTGTATCTGCTGCGTTCAGCACAAGGCCAAAAGCTTGGAGCAAAAATGATGCAAGAGGCCATGGACTGGCTAGGAAATGAAAAACCAATAAAACTTGAAGTGATTTCTTACAATAAACATGCTATAGACTTCTACAAGAAATTTGGGTTTGAGTTAACTGGCGAAGAATATGTATGGAAAGAACCTGTAAAAGCCGCTGTGATGTTGAGGCAATCATCATGAAAAATGCGATTATCTTTCACGGTACAGACGATAACCCTAATAGACACTGGTTTGGCTGGTTAAAAACTGAGCTTGAAGCAGCTGGATATAAAGTACAAGTTCCTTCAAACCCGGATATCAACAAGATTCCTATTCATGAATTTCTCCCAAAGGTTCTGGCAAAACACCATTTCGATAAAGAAACCGTGCTAGTTGGGCATTCGGCCGGCGGACCCTTAATTCTAAGTATTTTAGAGAACATTGATACCCAAATCGCTAAGGCAATTTTGGTTGCTGGTTATTGCACGCATCCTGATGATCAAATGGAGGATCCAATCTTGCAGGAAAAATATAATTGGCCTCTCATAAAGAAGCATGTAAAAGACATGTATTTTATAAACTCCGTTAATGACCCTTGGAGCTGTACAGATAAACAAGGCCGAATGATGTTCGACAAGTTAGGTGGGACTCTGATTATTCGCAATGAGGGTCATTTTGGCTCTGAATACTGGAAGCAGTCGTACCCTAAATTTCCGCTTTTGAAAGCTATTGTATTAGAGGAAGACGAATGAAAATTTACCAGTGTGAAGTTTGTGGTTTGCACTACAATACTGAAGAGTTGAGGGATAAATGTAGTGCTCATTGCACGATGTATAGCGCCTGCAGCTTAGAGGTGATGCAACATTCATTGAAACATTTGTCATATCCGGAGCATAAACATGCGTCTTAGTTTGAAATGGGCTCAGGAAAACTCTAATGTCGATTTGTTAAAAATCGGCAAGGATAAATTATTGGAAAAAATCGGCTCCCAGCTAGGCGCTATCGACGAAGTTGTAAAACGCGGTGATGACACGATCATCGATATCGAGAACAAGATGTTTACCCACCGGCCGGATTGTTTCGGCATCCTGGGTCTGGCTAGAGAACTAGCCGGTATTCAAGATTTGGCGTTCAAATCTCCGAAATGGTACCTTGATCAAAATCCAAAGTTCAAAATCCAAAGTTCAAGACCACTGCCGCTTGAAATAAAAAACGAAATCCCAGCTCTGGTTCCTCGATTCATGGCGGTGGCCATTTCAAATCTCAAAATTGCTCCTAGCCCGACTAAAATCCAGAATTATTTGGCGAGTGTCGGTATCAAACCGATAAACAACGTCGTCGACATCACAAACTATGTAATGTACCTGACCGGCCAGCCGCTGCATGCTTTTGATTACGACAAGCTGGCTGCCCTAGATGGCGCCAAGACTGCCACTCTGATCGCCCGCAAAGCCAAGAAGGGTGAGAAACTCCACATGTTAAACGGCAAGAGCTACACCTTAAACGCCAATACTATGGTCTTAGCCAGCGCAAAACATCCGGCTGACATCGCCGGGATCATGGGTGGAAAAGAAACCGAAGTGGGGAATTCAACCAAAAATATCGTCCTGACCTGCGCTAATTTCGATATGTACGCCGTCCGCCGAGCCAGCATGCACTACGGCCTATTTACAGATGCAGTGACGAGGTTTAATAAAGGCCAGAGTCCGCACCAGACCAATCGGGTACTAGCTAAAACAATCGGGATGCTGGCTGAGTTAGCTGGTGGCGTGGTAGCCTCCAAAGTTTTCGACATCAGCAGTAGCCTAGAAGAAAATAAACCAATAAGGCTGACTGCGGATTTCATCAACTCCCGCCTCGGGCTCAAACTCTCAGCTACTCAGATCAAAAAATTACTGACCAATGTCGAATTCGACGTCAAACTCCTAACTCCTAACTCCGAACTCCTAGTGCTTGCTCCGTTTTGGCGGACTGATATTCAAATCCCAGAGGACATCGTCGAAGAAGTTGGCCGGCTGCTTGGCTATGATCAATTACCTCTAGTGCTGCCAAAGCGGCTAATCAAACCAACCCAGCGCAACGAGCTGCTGGAATTCAAATCTACAATTCGCGATATCCTGTCGGACGCCGGAGCTAATGAAGTCCTGACTTACAGTTTCGTCCACGGTCAGTTGCTCAGTAATTCCGGCCAGGACGTCGAAAAAGCTTACAAACTATCAAACGCCCAGAGCCCTGAGCTACAATATTTCCGCATGAGCCTAACGCCAAGTTTGCTCGACAAGGTCCATCCCAATATCAAGGCTGGCATTGAACAATTCGCCATTTTTGAAATCGGCAAAGGCCACGACAAGGATCACACCGAGAAGGACCTGCCCAAAGAGCTGGAACTAACTGGCCTGACTTTTGCTGCTAACGACAAAATGGCCAACAAACTGGCCGGAGCGCCTTACTATGCGGCCCGTGCCTACCTGGACGTATTGGGCTCTAGGCTGGGACTGGAACTGAAATATTCTCCCATACCAGCCGATACCGACTACCCAATAACTGCTCCGTTTGACTTAAAGCGATCAGCCTTTGTCACCGATGTAAAATCTGGAACCTTCCTGGGACTAATCGGTGAATATAAGGCTGCTGTCCGCCGCATGCTCAAGCTGTCAGCTATGGCCGCCGGATTCGAGCTCGGCACTGAAGATCTAAGGAAAGCCCACCAGGCTGCTGGTAATCGCTACCAACCGTTGCCGGACTACCCCGAAGTGAGCCAAGATATTACCCTAAAAGTGGAAGTAAATACTTTATTTAATGAAGTAAATGATCTTCTCCAAACTGAAATTGCCAAATTAAAGGAAAAATCCAATTGGCAGTTGGAGCCGATCAGTATCTATCAGCCGGCAAAGGACAAAAAACATAAGCACATGACTTTTCGTCTGACAATTGCGAGCTACAAACGCACGCTTACTGCCAAAGAAGTAAATTCGTTATTAGAGAAGGTAGCTGCTAAGGCAAATGTTAAGATAAGAGCTATAAGAATATAACCAAGAGGAGTAAAAAAATGTCAAAGTTAACTAAACGAACATTATCAAGGGTAGCTAAGCGGATACTGCCATATTTGGCACTATCGACCGTCATGAGTCTAACAATCTATGGGGCTGTCCACCTATCCGTCCGCCAAGGCGCTAATGAACAGCAGATCCAAATCTCTGAAAGCTTAGTCAAACAAATCGAGGGCGGCTTGGACCCAAGCACCTTATTTACCGGCACGGGTGAAACAGACATAAAGACCGACTTGTCACCATTTGCCATTGCCTACGATGAAAATGGCGAAGTTGTAGGCAGTTCAGCCCAACTCAACGGTCAGGCGCCCAAGCCTCCGCGCGGAGTGTTCGACTATGCTAAAAGCAAGGGTCAAAACCGCCGAACTCTCGAACCAGCACCTGGAGTGCGGGTGGCTGCTGTTATCCAGCATTACAAATTTGCTGATAAAGATGGCTACCTACTAGTAGGCAGGTCGCTTCGAGAAGTTGAAAAAACTTTGGCCACCACAGGAAAACTGGTCGGTTTAGGCTGGCTGGCCAGTAACGCCGCGGTAGTTGGCGCGTTCTATTTGCCTCTTTTCATACAGCGACAACAGAAGAATAAGCAGTCCAAAGCCAAAAAATAGATCTGTTGGCTGTCGTGTTGCGGAAACTATTAGTTTGTATTGTCCTATTACTGGTATTAGTAGTTTCCTGCAAAACTGTTTTTGCAGACGTCAATGACTTTGTCATCCATGATTTTCATGGACGATACGAGTTATTTGATGACGTCCACGGGGGCCGAATGAGGGTCGATGAAACTATAGAGCTGACATTCTCAGATCAAAATCATGGCATCGAGCGGGCAATTCCGGAAGTCTACAATGGCCAACCACTAAAACTTGATATCAAATCCGTGAAGCGGGATGGGGCAACTGAGCAGTTCACGACTTACCAGTCCAACGGCAATCAGGTACTGCGAATTGGCGACCCGGACCGCACTATTACAGGATCTCACACTTACGAAATCAGCTATGAGATGGCCAATTTTATTAATTTTTACGAGACTTATGATGAGTTTTATTGGGATATTAACGGTGATCAATGGGCACAGCCATTTGAGCAAGTCAGCGGGGAAGTCATTTTACCTATCGGCTGGGACAGCGAAGGATTACCTGAAACCAAGTGCCTTGCAGGGGCATATGGAACAGCCGGGACTGATTGCGAAATCCTAAGGACAGACCGCGGTTTCACGTTCGCAACGACCAGGCTGCTGGGACCATATGAAACAATGACTGTTGTGGCAGCGACACAGCCTGGGCTGTTCCAACCACGCACTACGGCTGATTGGTTCCGCGAAAACATTGGCCAATTATTCGGTGTAGCTTTTGGTTTAGTTGGCAGCGTGGGTATTTATAGTGTCTGGCGGCGACATGGCAAAGACTACAAGGGCAGGGGAGTGATAATTCCGGAGTACCAGCCGCCAAAAGGTCTGTTGCCGGCCGAAATAGGTCTGCTAGCCGACTACAACGTCGACGGTCGGGATCTGAGCGCCACAATTATCGATCTCGCCGTTCGCGGCTATTTAAAAATCCATGACGAGCAGAAGAAAACTCTCGGGCTCTTTAAACGTCATGAGTTTTCACTGGAGTTGGTCAAGACTGACCTGGCTAAACTAAAAGACTTTGAAGTGAGTCTACTCGAGGGAATATTTAAGCACGGCTTGAAACAGGGCATAGTCCAGGAAATTGCCAAGGTGGACAAGCAGGAAATGTATAAAAAGCTCCAGACAATTAAAACCACGTTGGGCAAAAGTCTAAATGAAACCTATGGCCTGATCGACAAATCCGCCACCAAATATCAAGTTTGGCTGGGCGGGCTGGCGGTGGCATTATTTTTTCTGATATTTTTCCTTCACACCGGCTGGGGTTGGACGCTTGGTTTTGTTGTCATGATCGCTTCTTGTGTTTTATTCGCAGCACTGATGCGCCGGCGAACTCATGCCGGCGTCGAAACCTATGAAAAAATCATAGGTTTGAAGATGTACATGGACACAGCCGAGAAGGACCGTCTGAAGATGCTGCAAAGTGTCGACAGTCCCTACGCCGAACCGGAAAAAACTAGGAAACTTTATGAAAAATTACTGCCTTTCGCGGTAGCCCTCGGCGTCGAAAAGTCTTGGTCCAAACAGTTCGAGGACATCTACAAGGAACCACCTGGTTGGTATAGCGGCAACTACTCGACTTTCAATATGATCTACTTCGGCTCCGCTCTATCCAGCGCCACAACGGCTATGAATACCAGTTTCGCAGCACCAAGTAATTCGTCAGGTTCTGGCTTTTCAGGCGGTGGCGGTTTCTCAGGTGGCGGAGGTGGCGGTGGCGGGGGTGGCGGCTGGTAAAAACTCCAACGCCTCAAAGACCGATTTGACGGTACCAACTTGCGTTCGTAGTCTCTCGTCATGTGGGATTTGATTGCCAAAAACTGGAACTCCTAGGGCGGTAGCAAAGCCAATCTCAAAGCTGCCGGTTAGCCCGACGTAGCCGTCAGGGCAATGCAACCAGACAAAATCGGCCTCACGAATTGCCCGCAAATGAAATTTTTCGATCTCCTCGGAACTGAAACTTTTTTCACTGGCAGTTTTGACAGTTCCAATAGTTGGATCAGTGAAGTTAATGGAAATAGGGGACAGTATCCGACACTGGGTGACTTCCAATTCACGAAATATTCTGGCCAGGCCAGCCGGATCTCGGTGGTAGGTGCCACTGATGACAACTTTTTGCACGTTATTTAGAAACTAGTTTTTGAATAAGAGGTGCTGCGTTCGACCAACCAGTTTTTGTAGCTAGGTCTGACCATGTGCAGCTCTATCTTGAAACTGTCGAAGATGTGTTCCTTGGCCTCGGCTTGCTTCTCGCTCATCCAGTGATTGGCACCACCTTCAAATGTCTCTTTGAGCTTGCCTCTCGGGTTGGTGCCGTGAGTGACGAAAAATATTTTATCCTCCATGAACTCACCGGTCTCTTTGAGTCGTACATGTTCATGATAAACACCGGCCACTCGCCAATCACAAGTCAATCCGGTCTCCTCGGTACTTTCTCGTTGAGCGGTCTCGAGGATAGTCTCGCCCCAGCGTATTTTGCCACTAGGTAGTCCCCAGAAACCAAAATAAGGATTTTTTAGTCTCTGTTGAAACAAGAATTGCTTGCCGCCTCGAAAGGAGCGCTCAATCGTCAAAATGACCGCTGATTTTGGCTGGCGTTCAATAGTTTTTTCGTCTGTGTCGAGTTTGTTGGCGTATTCTTTGCCACGTGATGATAATTTGTAAGTTCCACGTTCGACTTTTTCAACCAGATCTAGGGCAACTAATTTGGAGATGTGGAAATTGAAATGATCACTGGTCAGCTCGGTGGTTTTTTGGAGTTCCGCGTAGCCAGCGTGTTGAACAAATAAAAGCTCCCGCAAGATGTTGGTCTGCGCATCGTGTATTTTTACTTCTAAACTCATAATCATTCCTCATTTAGATTGATTAGTTGCATCGAAGCAAGCATAAATACATTCAAAATTTAAAACTAGTAAAGTCGACTTTAGTATTTTGTACTTCGTTTGCACGGGGGATCTAAATACCATATTTTAGCCTAAGCTGGTAATGTATTTAATAATGAGTGAATCACCTGAATCTTTCCTGACTGATGAGACTTTTGAATATGCGAGACCTGGCCAATGGCCTGTGATGCAAAGTCTTGAACGATATATTGACCAACCACCCGAGAACGTAAGAGGCTACGTAGTTGCTCCTACCGGCTCGGGGAAAACGGTTATATTTTCCCGCTTGTTGGAAGATCTTAGATCAGTTGATAATTTTCCGCGTACTTTAGTGGTTACTTCCCGCTCTTTACTGGTAGATCAAACAAGAGCTGACCTTGTTCATAATGGCTTCGGTGGTTCTGTAGGAACAGTAAAGGGGTGGAAAGAAGACATTGGTGAGGGTGACGTCAGAGTGATCACCTACAATGGCTTTGCGAAACAAATTAACCAACCTTATGGACGAGCTATTAACCCTAACTTGTACGGATTAGTGATCCTGGATGAGGCGCACCATTTGCAAGGTCCGCAGGTGCAAAAAGCATTGCGACAATTTGGCCACGCAATGTGGATAGGCTTTACTGCTTCACCCGACTACGATGAAGCGCGTCAATTGAAACATGTTTTGCCCGATCTTATCCATGAAGTGACCATACGCGAGGCTGTAATTGAAAGATTGATTGCACCCTATATAAATGCCCTATTCATGACAGAAGCTGATTTGTCAGACGTAAAAGTGGTCAATGGTGATTTTAGACGAGTTGAACTCGATAGAGCTATCAATACTGAGTTACGTAATCGGCGTATAGCTGAGTTCTATGTAGATAACATGGTTGGCGAACGAACGATATTTAATACTTCAACAGTGGAGCACGCTGAAGCCATGGCTAAAATTCTGGCCGAATTTGATGTTCCATCTGCTTCAGTTCATGGTGGTGTAGCAAGAGGCAAACGAAGAGAATTGTTGGGCGCATTTGCTACTGGCGAGATCCTTGCCCTAACACAAGCAAGATTACTCAGTGAAGGTTATAATCAACCCCTTCTGGGAAACACCATCAATTTAAGTCCCACACTATCCAAAGTTTGGGCCATCCAACGAGCAGGTCGTGGCCAGCGCATAAATCCCGCAGATAGTGATAAAGTTTCGGTCATAATTGACTGTGTTGACAAAAATTATCGACGAGTCCCTTTGCTTTACGGTTCAGATAAGGTCTCTGAGGCATGGTGGGCTATACCTCCCGAAATGCGTCCTCAAGCAGCAGAGGTTGCAAGACGACTTGGGGAATATTGTTACCGAGGTCTAGAACTAATTGTTGACCCACGAAAAGCCCAAGAAACTTATGAGTCGCTACAACCATATAGTTATATCGGTAATGGTTCTCAGAATATTGACGAAAAAGAAGCTCCGACCCGTGCCTTTGATATTTTAGATGACCTAGAAAGCGACTCTCAGCATGAGTTGCTGCTAGGAATTTTGGATGAAACATATACTCTGCCGGATAGTGCAAGTCGTGAAGATATTACTACCGTACTTAGACTCATTGCAGGGTCTAGTGAATTAGGGGATTCTGATATATTAAAGCGGTATCAAATACTGAACGCTGCACTCACTCAAAATCCTGAGCAGACTTTTATTAGATTAACTGTTCGACAAGTTGAAGGACGACATAACTATAAACTACCACGTCCTAGAAAATAGGCTTTTTAATATTGTAGATTATTTGGATTGAGAGTCAGTTTTTGGAGAAGAGGCCGACTATATCGGCTTTGGCGAGAATGTGACCGGCCATTGCAGCTTCGAGAGCAGCTCGGTCTTTTTTGGGATCAAGTTTCAACTTTTTGTCCAAAGCATATAGATCAAAATAATAATGGTGAGTGCCACTGTGCGGGCAGGGACCGCCGTAGCCTGCTCGGCCAAAACTTGTTATCCCCTCAACAGAACCGACCAGACCGCCGGCCTCCGGAATGCCACTAGCTTTTGGATCGATGTTCCAAACCGTCCAATGCACCCAATCGCCATCTGGCGCATCTGGGTCGTGCATAATCAACGCAAAGCTCTTGGTACTCTCTGGCGGGTCTATGAATTGCAATTGCGGACTTATATTGTCGCCCCGACAAGTGTACTTTTCTTGAATCAAACGGCCATTGGCAAATGCCGGGCTAGATAATCGCAATTATTGAGGCCTCCCTTTTAAGAATCAATCTACCTATAGCTTACCACTGTTTGGCTAAAGCAGTTTCAGGTCGCCGACTTCGTCTGGCAAGAAACCTTTAGGGTGCTTGAAGCCGGCTTCCCATTTAGTATCTTTTTGATAGCCGAGCTCCTTCATCAGATCTGTTGGGGCATTGCGCAAATGCAATGGTACTGGTGTATCCATCGTCTCCTGAGCGGCTTTGAGAGCCCGACCCATGGCATCGGTGATTGCCCGTGATTTTTCTGCCTTAGCCAGCGCCGCAGCGCAGTGGAAGAGATTTAGTTGACATTCCGGCATACCGATCCGCTCGACGGCCAGGAAAGTAGAAACGGCTAGATTCAGCCCGCCATTGCCGGCTAGACCGATGTCCTCGCTGGCAAAAATAACCATCCTGCGGGCTACAAATTTTGGATCTTCGCCGGCCTGAAGGATCCGCGCCAGATAGTAGAGTGTGGCATTGGCATCAGAACCACGCATGCTTTTGATGAAGGATGAAATCAAGTTGTAATGATTCTCGCCGGCTTTGTCGAAACCTGGAATCTTAGTCTGAGCCGCAGTTTTTATAACATCAGGCGTGATCATGCCATCGGCTAGTCTCAAGGCCAGTTCTAGGTTGCTCAGGGCAATCCGGGCATCACCGCCGGCAATTTCCGCCAGCAACTCAATACTCTTTTGGGGCATGCGCTTTGGCGAAATCTTTTCGGCTTTGAGTGCACTTTTGATTATTTGGATCATTTCATCTTTGCTCAGCGGATTCAGAACCAGCACGCGCGTCCGGCTGATTAATGGCCGGATAACTTCAAAGCTGGGATTTTCAGTGGTGGCGCCAATTAAAGTTATTAAGCCCGATTCAACATGCGGCAAAAAAGCATCTTGCTGGGCTTTGTTAAATCTATGAATTTCATCGACGAACAGCAGGGTCTTTTGGTTTAGGCGTTGGCTACCTTTGGCTCGCTCAACGACCTTCAGGACATCGGCTTTGCCGGCTGTGACGGCTGAGAGTTCCACAAAATCCGCCTCTAGCTCTGCAGCAATAATTCTCGCCAAAGTCGTTTTACCGCTACCCGGCGGACCCCAAAAGATCAAACTGGCTGGTTCTTTACTATTGATAATCTCACGGATTATCATGCCGGCTTCTGTCAAGTGATGTTGACCGACAAATTCCTCAAGATTTTTGGGCCGCAACCTCTCGGCTAATGGGGTATTGTCCATAACTACAGTCTAGACCGACGAACCAACAATTCCTACCAGTCAACTCGGGTTATAATGATTGCATGTCAAAATTTACTAATTTAATCATCGTCTCAGTTGGTACTGGAGTCGGCGGTTGGTTACCAACTCTGTTCGGTGCCGGAGTCTTCTCGGGCTGGAGTATTCTGGGTAGTTTGATTGGCGGCATGACGGCGGTGTATTTAATCTGGCAAAACAGATGAAATTGCTTGCTTTTACCCAGCCCGATGTTGAAGTCAGCAGACAAACTAGTGGCTTTTTAGCCCAATTGTTCGGCTATATCGATAAATATTGGCTCTGGGTAGTTGGCGCAATCGCTTTGTATATAATCATCGGTCTATTTCGCAAAAACAGAAATTACTGAGCGTCTGCTAGACTTAATAGAACTCATCGCATGATAATTTTGTAGACAGAAAGTGAGGCAAATTTTGAGCGAAAGCCATGAAACACGGGGAAGCATACCAGTAGGTACGTTGACGAGTGGTGTGGGGTTTGCAGCCAAAATTGACCAATTTATGGCCAAAACTTTATTGTGGGGTGAGTTCTAAACGTGAGCTATTATCAGCGCCGACAGCCATATAAGCCTGGACAGGCAGAACCCTATAAATTGTCCAGATCTAAAATCGATCTGTTTATCCAGTGTCCAAGATGTTTTTACCTCGATACCCGGCTAGGTATATCCCGGCCTTCAATGCCGCCATTTACCCTAAACTCGGCCGTCGACCAGCTGCTAAAGAATGAATTTGACGTGCACCGAGCCAAAGGTGAACCACATCCACTGCAAACAAATTTTAAAGTCGACGCCATCCCAGCTCAGCACGACCAGCTCAATGTCTGGCGGGAAAATTTCAAAGGCATACAGTTTACCTACCAACCAGCCAATTTGTTGATCACTGGTGCCATCGACGATCTGTGGATCAATCCAAAAGGTGAATACATGGTGGTCGACTACAAGGCAACCTCCAAGATGAAAAAAGTTGACCAACTAGAAGACACGCGGTGGCACGATCAGTACCGGCGCCAGATGGAAGTTTACCAATGGTTACTTCGTCAAGTCGGCTTGACAGTCAGCGACATCAGTTATTTTGTCTACTGCAACGGAATCAAAGACAGTAATGAATTCGACTCTCATTTAGATTTTGAGATATTTGTTTTCCCATACATCGGTAATACTGATTGGATTGAACCGAAACTAATTGAAATCAAAGCAGCATTAGAATCGGAAAAATTACCAGAACCGGCTGGCGATTGTGAGCACTGTTCCTATGCTAAGTCCCGAACAGAACTAACCTTGGCCGCTATTAAAAAGATGAAATGACACCGGCGAAACAGCGCAAACTGATCAAATTACTTGTCTGGGTAATCATTTTAACTGTCGGAACTCTTTTTCAGCGTTATATTCCAACAAATCAATCTGCCGCACAGAACCTCCAGCCAGGACAGTACAGAGTTTTGGAATTTTACGATGGTGACACGATCGCCGTCGAGATGAATGGGATTGCCGAAAAAGTCAGATTCATTGGTGTAGATACACCTGAGACCCACGATCCGCGCAAACCAGTCCAATGTTTTGGCCAGGCCGCTAGC
>CAZLKQ010000014.1:0-14589 GCA_964560175.1 uncultured Candidatus Saccharibacteria bacterium | reverse complement strand
TGCCGATGGTAGCTAGACCTAGGTTATGGGTCATCTCGACTAAACTGTCGACCGCCGATCGGATGGCTTTATCCGGACGGCCAGCGTTTTCAATCCGACGATCTAGGGCTTTGGTATTGCGATTGATGCTTGTTTCGAGCTGGCTGGGAGTCAGGCCATTGACGTATAGCCGGTAGCCTTTGTCGGTCGGTACCCGGCCGGCAGAAGTATGAGGCTGAGAAATGTAGCCCATCTCTTCCAAACGTGCCATTTCGGCTCGAATCGTAGCCGGCGAGACATTAAAAAGTTTGGACAGAATAATTGAGCCCACCGGACTGGCGACTTCGGCATATTCTTCGACTATAGCGGCTAACAATTGAGCCTGGCGATCTGTCATTTAGCGCTCTCTCTTTCTTAGTGCTAATCTATTGTATTTTACCATAAATTAGCACTCAACTGTCAAGAGTGCCAGCTAGTTGGTGCGAGGTCCGTCCTCGCACCAACAGAAATACCAACAGAAATAAGGTGTTGGTTATGCCTCCAAACGGGTAGAATGTTCATATGTTTGCAGTAGTTGCTTATGATCAAAAACGGGGAATGGCCAAAGATGGCAAAATCCCTTGGGATTTACCCCTGGATGCTTGGTGGGCCCGACAAATGACTGAAAATGCAGTGGTTATTATGGGTGAGCGCACTTGGGCGAAATATACCAAAGCTATCTATGGTAGTGATGTGATAGTACTTTCGAGATCAAAGGACAGTGACGACAAAGGAGCGCAGGTAGCACATTCTGTTGATGAAGCCGTTGCGTTAGCCGAAAAATCGCGAAAACCCATATCTATCATGGGTGGTGCCTCGGTATTTGCACAATTCATCGGTGAGATAGAGACAATTTTTGCCACTGAGGTCGATGGTAAGTTTGATTGCGACATATTTTTCCCTGAAATTGACGAGTTAAAATGGAAAAAGACAGAGATTTTAGTCTGGCCAGCTGATGAACAACACGACTATAGCTTCAAGATTTTACGCTACGACCGGAATACTGATACCAAAGACCGTGCGCAATGAAAAAGAACGTAGTCGCACCATAAAAAAGCCAAAGGTTGCGCAAAAAACCGTTCTGTAAATGTTGGCCGAGATTAAGCCCATGAAAATAAATCAGAATGAAACCCAGGCGGTTGAGATTCGAGATCAAGTCCCAGTGTTTCTTGACCAGCGGCTTTTCTCGCAGCCGGTCGACAATTTCATAAAGAATAAAAATACTCCAAGCAATTAGTGCGAAATAATAGTACAAATGTTTTTTAGGTCCGACATAGTCGAGAGTTGTAAAACCACCTTGGTACTCGGCGATTAACAGCAGGCCTGGGTGAAGCAAAATCAGCGCCAATACAACATTGCCGGTCATCCGATAGTACTTTTTGAAATTCATTAGGTTTGGCTTCAGCCGCTTGATGGTGGCAACGAAAAAGTGATACCACATGATTGAAAAAGCCAACATGCCGAGCAATGGGAAAAAGCCGAGGAGGTTTAGGTTGTCAAATTGTCCTTGCCACTGTTGGTACCAAACGATCGACGGCGGCAATAAAACCAAAAACTGCCCAATCCAGATTAAATGTGGCCACCTTAATTTCATCCACCAATTATATCTTAAATCCTCTATATTACTTGCTACGGGTCTGATCCGTAGCGGGATTAATCACGTCTTAGAATTGTAGTGAAGGCTTCGGGTGGGATTTCGACTTTGCCAAATTTCTTCATGCGCTTTTTACCCTTTGCTTGTTTGGCGAGCACTTTCTTTTTGCGGCTGACGTCTCCACCGTACAGACCGGCAGTAACGTTTTTGCCAAGTGCCTTGACGTCATCGCGGGCTATGATCTTGCCACCGATGGCTGCCTGCAAGCTAACTTCAAAAAGCTGGCGGGGGATATTTTCCTTGAGGGCAGCGACAGTTTCGCGGCCTTTGCGCTCAGATTCACTTCGATGCACCATCATCGACAAACTATCCAGTCGCTCACCAGCTACCAATATATCCAGTCTGACCAAATCTTCTGTTTTGTAGTCTGACAGATCATAATTAAAAGAACCGTAACCGGATGTAACGCTCTTTAAGCTATCGTAAAAATCGGTCAGCAGGTTGGCCAGCGGCGCTTCAAAATCTATGATAGCTAGTGAGCCCTCGGAGTAGTCGACTTTTTTCTGGCGTCCACGAGCATTCACCAAAAGCTGGATGACTGCCCCGACATAATTTTCCGGAACTACGATCTCGCCGCTAACCCATGGCTCGCGGATCTCAACAATTTTAGATACGTCAGGCAGTTCCGAAGCCGCGCGTATATCCAATTTTTGCCCATCGGTCAATACGACTTGGTAGTCAGTGGTTGGATTACTGATGATAAGATCGAGGTCGTACTCGCGCTCCAATCTTTCGCGAACGATATCCAGATGCAGCAGCCCCAAGAAACCAACCCGAAAGCCTTGGCCCAAAACGTCTGAATTTTCTGGTATGAAGCGCAGGGCGCTGTCGCTGAGGCTGAGTTTTTCTAAAGCTTCGGCTAGATCTGCCCGCCGATCGCTAGAGGCCGGGAAGATGCCGGCATATACGAATGGCTTTACTTCCTTATAACCCGCCAGTGCTTGCAAAGCCGGATTCTTAGGAAGGGTTATGGTGTCGCCGACTTTCGCCTCGTGTACCGAGTGCAGATTGGTAACAATGTAGCCGATCTCGCCAGTCGATAATCTGTCTTGTGGACTTGGCTCGGGTGCCAACGAACCGACTTCCAGAGCTTGGGCGTGAGAGCCGGAGGCCATCATTTTTATTTCAGTGCGTTTGTCGAGAGCTCCATCAAATACTCGGACATAGAGCACCACGCCGCGGTGGCTATCGTAAAAAGAATCAAAGATTAGCGCCCGAGAAGCACCGTCCGGACTGCCTTTTGGCGGCTCGATATTTTTGGTAATCGCCTCCAAAACTTGTTCCACACCTTCACCAGTTTTGGCAGACACTTCTAAAATGTCTTGTAGGTCACAACCGATAGCAGCGACTATTTCCTTGGTCACTTTGTCTACATCGGCCGCTGGTAAATCAATCTTGTTCAAAACCGGAATGATTTTTAGATCCGCCGCTACCGCCAAGTAAAGATTGGCCAGTGTCTGAGCCTGGATGCCCTGGGTAGCATCAACTACCAACAATGCTCCCTCGCAAGCATTCAGGCTGCGAGAAACTTCATAGCTAAAGTCAACATGGCCCGGCGTATCGATCAAATTGAGTTGGAAATCTTTGTATTTCATCCTTACCGGTTGTAGCTTGATGGTAATGCCGCGTTCGCGTTCCAAATCCATCCGGTCGAGCACTTGTTCGCGCATATCACGCTTTTCGATCGTACCGGTCAGCTCCAATAGCCTATCGGCCAACGTGCTCTTGCCGTGATCGATATGCGCAATGATGCAAAAATTCCTAATGTTTGATTGATCCATCTTTTAACTATCTACTAATTCTTCTAGCATTTTGCGAGCTCTACTAGGCCAATTAACTGTTGCACCAGTTGCTCCGCTTTTGATTGAGTTGATTAAGTCTAAATCAGACTTTATTGCCCAAGCTCTAATATCAAGTCCGCTCAAGCGCGCTCTTTCTACAATTTCCTTAGTGATGTATTTCGCATGTACAGATATGCCAGTCACATCAGCATTTATAGCCTCATCGATAGTTTCATTATTAATTTCGCGCACTGTCCATTCATGCATTACCCACCTTGGTAATGCAGAGATAGAAAGTTTTAATTGATTCAAGTAAAAAGAAGTAATCGTTAAACCTGGAATTGTACTTTGTGAAGGAAGCGGTGTTGTCAACCATTTATTATCCTTAAGACATCTAGCTGTCACTGCCGCCAAATTTGCTTGTTTAGATTTAAGTTCGAGATATATGTGTGCTTTGCCAAAATACCGTATTAATACTTGATCCAAAGTTGGAATTTGTATATTAGCGTAATCTTCATTAAACCATTTTCCAGCATCGAGACTAGATAATTCTGTTAAAGTAGCCGAACTTACATGCCCATGACCATCTGTGGTCCGATCTAACAAATCATCATGAAAAACAATTGGCCTATTATCACGTGTCAATTGAACATCGAATTCAAAAAAGGAAAAACCTCTTTTAATTGCCAAATCGAATGCCATAATTGTGTTTTCAGGAGCTTTAGATGAATACCCACGATGGGCAATGATGCAAAAGTTGCGTATTTTAGACTGATCCATAGATACCAGTATATCTGTTATTTACTTGATTCGATTTTGACTGGCTTAAATATGAACTTGGTCAGAGCATCAATGATCGGCTTTGCTTCCTTGAGACCAAGAGCTGAGCTGAAAATAAGGTAGGAAATACCACTGGCCACAACGATCAATCCAAATTTTGGTACTAGTGTGAAGAAGCCTACGTCAACGGCACGCAATGTGAAGATTTTGGATACAAAACTGTAGGTAATCAAACTCATGGCTGCTGTGGCGACTAACATTAGCAAACTTTCCTTGACTAGTTTTAGATCAAACAATCGACCAAATTTTCGCTGCAACATGATAACAAGTAGCAGCAATTCGAACCCAGCTATTGCAGTTTGAGCTAAAGCAAGTCCAGGCAATCCCAAAGTATTTACTAAAATAACAGCCAACACAACATTCAAAACTAACGCTGCTATTGAAATAAGTAGTGGAGTTTTTGTGTCTTGATTTGCATAAAATGCCCGAGTCGAAATTTGAAACAGCGCCCGGAAAATTATCGAAATGCTCAGCCAGCCGAGTAGTACTGCAACGACCTGGCTTCCGGAACCAAGTAGTAGACGCACCAGGTAGCCACGCATTATGAAAGCGATCGCTGCTGCCGGCATAGACAGCCAGAGAATTGTTCGGAAAGCATTAATAAACTGAGTTTTGAATGCGCTGGGACTAGTGCTGGCCAACGCCGACATCTTGGGGAAAGCCGCTGTAGCGATCGCTGCTCCAATCAGTGTGATCGGCACATTACGCAGATTGAAGGCGGTTTGGTAGGCAGCTATGGCGCCGGCAAACAAGAATGAGGCTAGAAATCTCTCGACGATGGCCATCAGGTGGTCGATACTCTGGTCAAAAGATCTGGCTGGCAAAGTCCGCAAAACTTTGCGCAGACCGGCGCCGTGAAAGTGAATAATTTTCCGGTACTCAAAACCCAAACCGGCCATTCCCAAAATCTGTATTAGCAGTTGGGCGATCGCGCCGATACCAACTCCGAGCGCTACACCTTTTATGCCAAAACGCGGTGCCAAAAACATGATACCGGTGATGATGCCGAGATTGTACAAAACTGGCGAGAAGGCATTGAAAAAGAACCTTCCCATGGCTTGTTGCATACTAGCCAAAACCGATGAAATCCCGAACAAAAACGGATTGACAGCTACGATGCGCATCAGATCAGCCGCCCGTGATTGCACTTCGGGGCTAGCACCGCCGGCGATCAAATGAGTAAAAATCGGCGCGAAGATCATTATTAAAATAGATGCGCCCAGTGTCAACAAACCTAGTAAGTTTAGTAAACTCGAACTAAGTTCCCAGGCATCTTTTTTGTTGGATTTTGCCAGGTGTTCAGATAAAACCGGAATAAAGGTGACGCTCAGCGCACCGGAGATCAGCAGATAAAAGATGAAATCCGGCACTGAAAAAGCAATGTAGTACGAGTCCAGAACCGGACCGAGACCAAAGTTGGCCAGCAGCAGTCTCTCACGTAACAACCCGAGCAAGGCACTGATAAAAAAGGAGCTGGCTAGAACTGCAGCCGCCCATCCGACGGTAATTTGTCTGTTGGCTCTGGCTAGGATTTTACGCATTCACCACCAAGTATACTTTGTTAGAGAGCGGCAGCGGCCGGCATCTTAGTTTTGGCCAAAATCTCGTTGACTTCTTTGGCTTCGACTGTTTCGATTTCCAGAAGTTTGTCGGCAAGTTTTTTCAAAAATGATTTGTTAGCGACGATTACTTTTTCGGCCCGCTCAGCCGCTTCTTTGATCAGGTCCTTGACTTCATTGTCGATCTCACGGGCAGTTTGCTCACTGTAGGTGCGCTCATGAACCATCCGCTCGAAGACAATCCCCTCATTGTTGTCGCCGCTAAATACCTGGTCGCGCAGCTTTTTGCCCATACCCTGGGCTGTCACCATTTCCCGGGCTAGTTCAGCGGCTTTTTGCAAGTCATTGCCGGCACCGGTGGTAACATTATCAGCTCCATAGACGATTTTTTCGGCAATCCGCCCGCCCAATACGCGGGCTAGAACGTCCTTGTACTCATTGATCGAATGATAGCTTTTGTCATCAGGTGGCAGGGCCCAAGTCACGCCGCCAGTTGCGCCGCGAGGGATGATCGTTACTTTGTGGATAGGATCGGAAAGCGGCAAAATATGGCCCACAAGCGCGTGCCCTGCTTCGTGGTAGGCTGTCAACTCTTTCTCTTTTTCGTTCATGATCCGGCTCTTGCGCTCTGGACCGATGGCTACCCGCTCGAAGGCGCTAGTGACATCTTTATTGGTGATGACTTTGCTATTGCGTCGGGCTGCATGGATGGCGGCTTCGTTGGCAATGTTGGCGAGGTCGGCGCCGGAGCTGCCAGCAGTTTTAGCTGCCAAGGCATCAATGTCGACAGCTGTTTCGATCGGCTTTTTCTTGAAATGGACCTTCAGTATAGCTTCGCGGTCTTTGCGGTCGGGCAGCGGGATGGTCACACTGCGGTCAAAACGGCCAGGCCGCAGCAGTGCTGGGTCCAGCACATCAGGCCGGTTGGTAGCCGCTACCACGATGACGTTTGTGCCTTGCTCAAAGCCGTCCATTTCGACCAAAATCTGATTTAGAGTTTGTTCCCGTTCATCATGACCGCCACCCATCCCGGAGCCGCGACGCCGTCCGACGGCGTCGATCTCGTCGATAAAAATTATGCAGGGCGCATTTTTCTTGGCCTTGGCGAAAAGATCACGAACCCGCGAGGCGCCAACACCGACGAACATTTCGACGAACTCTGAGCCTGAGATCGAGAAAAATGGCACACCGGCTTCGCCGGCCACTGCCCGAGCCATCATGGTTTTACCAGTACCAGGACTACCGACCAGCAAGACGCCTTTGGGGATTTTGGCGCCGACTGAAATGAATTTCTTTGGGTACTTCAAAAATTCGACGACTTCTTGGAGCTCTTCCTTCGACTCCTCGTTGCCGGCGACGTCCTTGAAGGAAACTTTCTCCTTTTCGTTGCCGAAAACCCGCGCCCGGCTCTTGCCGAAATTCATAGCTTGATTTCCCTGGCCTTGGGCTTGGCGCATCATGTATATGAAGAAGGCGATGATCAGGATGGCCGGACCGAAGCCGATCAGAATTGTCGACCACAGCTGGCTGCCACCTTCCGGATCTTGGCTGACGACGTCGACTTTGTCATCTATGCCCGAGGCGATAAGTATTTCAGTCAATTTGACGTCTTTTTCTTTTCGGGAAAAGACTGTCGGTTCGGCTTGGTCCTTGAGAGTCAGTGCCAGCTCGTCGCCTTTGACAGTGATGGTCTTTACTTCTTCAGCCGCGACTTTGTCGAGAACTTGGTTGAAAGGGATTTGCTCGGCTTTGGGCTTGAAATTACCAGACAGCGCTAGAACGATCAGGCCGACAACAACGACCAGTGCAACGATACCGAGACCGCGTGATTGTTTCTTCATATCATTCCTTAGATAAATTCAACAAATTTCATTATACCTTTTTGGTGTGTCGGTTGGATAGATCTGTTTTAGAAAATAATAGCCAATCTCTGGCTTTGGAAATATTAATCGGCGGAAATTGGTTGAATGATTGACCGTTTTTTGCATTTTGCGCAAAATAAAACAATCGTTCAATTTCCGCGCTATCGATTTCAGTAGCTTTTAGTTTTTGCAAAACAACAGCCAGCACTTCTTTAAAAATTAACTCTTCCTTTATTAAATGTAGCGATAATGAAATTCCTTTAGCCGACTTTTCAGTATTTTTCGAAAGGATCGACTCCGCTTTTTTATTAATTTCAGGATTATTTATCCCAAACCAACAAACTAGATCCACAAGCCGATCATATTTTTTAGTTTTCTTCAGCTTTGGTACCAAATGGTGACGGATACGATTACGTAAGTACTTATCGCTATTGTTGGTTTCGTCTTCGACCCACTCCAATTTATTCTCTTGCGCATATTCATAAACCGATTTCTTAGTTAATTTGAAAATTGGGCGAAGAAAATTCTCAGTATCTCTCAGACTGTTTAATCCCCGACGATTCGTCCCACGTAGGATATTGATGATTGCAGTTTCAATTAAATCATCATGGTGGTGCGCTGTGGCAATCTTGCTGTTTGGATATTTGTCGAGCAATTTTGCAAAAAAGCTCTGGCGGGCTCGGCGGGCTTGGTCTTCACTTGCATCGTCACCAAGTTTTGCCGTTCCTAGTTCAAATGGCAATTTGTATTTTTCAGCCAAAGCTGCCACAAATCGGGCATCAGCTTTGCCATCGTCTCTAATGCCATGTTCAAAATGAGCCACAACCAGCCTCTGGCTGGTTGGGCTGAAGGCTGAAGGCTGAAGGCTGAAGGTTCGAGCTTTTTTTACCTGCAGCTTTTTACTTTCAGCTTGTAGCTGCTGGCCATTAGCCAGCATATGGAGCATTACAACCGAATCAACACCACCCGATACAGCTGTAATGATCATATTTGCTTGTGCTTTATATCTGTCTTTCATCGTGTCATGATTGTACCAATGAGCGATCCTGAAGTACCAGCATCAAGTCAATTAGAGAATCTAACTGAATTCTTGGATTTCTTGCATGAATATAGGAATGTCCAAAGAACTGTTTCATCGCCAGAACAGCCTTTCCCAGAAAACGACGTGGAGCACGCATATGAGATGGCGATGTGCGCTTGGTATCTCTCAGAGGCAATGGGTCTAGATCTGGATATTTCAAAGTTGCTTAAATATGCCTTGGTTCATGATTTGGTTGAGGTCTACGCTGGTGATACTTTTTCTTTTGATGCAGAGGCTAGAGTGGGTAAAGAAGAGCGTGAACATGAATCATTCATGAGAATCAACGAGGAATGGGGAGAAAGATTTCCGTCACTGATAGTGGAAATGGAAGAATATGAGATGCGCAAAAATCCCGAGAGTAAGTTTATATACGCTCTCGACAAGATATTGCCAGTAATAACTGTGCATCTGAACGAAGGTGACCCTTTTTGGTCTTATTTCAAGCTAACTCGTGAAGATGCTGCTGCTAATAAACTTCCAAAGATAGCCGAATTTCCTGAATTAATTCCATTAGTGGAAGAGTTGATTGCTAGTTTAGACGAGTCGACTTTTTAGAATTTAGCGACGGTTTTTAGATCGTGGGAGAGTTGCTGCCATTCTTGCGGATTTGCCGGATGGGCATGTGTTTGCGTTGGACTCATTCTTTCAAAGTATTTAATGTTAACTTTGCGTGCTACCTCATCTCCTCCGAAGACGGCAATATGAGACTTGCCATCTAGAGGAGCCTGTCTTGCCAAAACTGAGTCTTCACAATAATAGTCTGTACCGTTGATGCGAAATGTTTTTGTTTCTGGAAGTTCTTGTTGGATGTAGTCAACCATCCCCACAGACAATGATTCACCGAGCTCGGTAATGATTGAATTTGAATTTCTTAGATCCGACTTTTTTGTTCTCACGAATTCTGCAGCTGTTCCGTAGATAGCTGATGACATTTCATCAAATTCTCTACCACTGTAGTTTAGTTTTGTTAGCCTTTGTTCATATCCGGCTTGTTTATTTACTGCATCATCAAAATCTGCCAGTATCCCATCAAAATATTCAAATTCATCAATCTTTCTGCCATAGTACCTAGCTATTCGTTCTTGTACTTCACTATCTTTTTGGTAATCCATCGATAGTTGCCAACTTTCAGCAATCGATAGCCTGTCTGTTGTTTCTGGTTTGCTCATTGCTGGCATTTAGTCATGCCTTCTTTGTTGATGCAAGCATAACCATATCTGTTTTGGACATAAAAAAAGCGCCTGATGACGCTTTGCTTGAAATAATATTTCCTATACAACATTCACTGAATTAGTATCAGAAGACATGGCAGAAGTTTCCAGCAGATGCTGTACGTCAGCCACTAGACCTTTGATGTCTTTACTTACCGCACTGGGGTCTCGGACATATTGCTGCAGCGCATTGTGGTAGGCTCGCCAATCTTGGTCCGTCATCTCTCCCAGTTTGGCTCTGGCAAGTGAGCTTTCAGTATCAGGTCTGCTTGATTCCCTTAAAGATCCTTCTTTGATGACCGATTGGATAAACAAATCTTCAAAAGAAAAAGCCCCCGAAAGCGGAGGCGGGGATTCGATTTGTGTATCAATGTTTATTTCAGTATTTATTGTCATACTGAGATTTAATGATAATACTTAAGCTTTAAGTTTGTCAAATCTTACTTCTACGTGGTGTCGGTGGAAGGACTTGAACCTTCGACCTCAGGCTTATGAGTCCTGCGCTCTAACCAGCTGAGCTACACCGACACGTCGTAACTTGACAAAACCTATCATAACAGATGAACTTACTTTTAACGGCGACCAGCCTGGTAGCTTTGCCAAGTCAATATCAGCCACATTGAAGTCTTGATCACGGACATGCCGGCTGCAACCCAAAACTCAAGCGATATTACGGCGAATAATATTATTATTGAAGCCAATGCCGATATGCTCGTAGTGACGAGCGGTAATGTGCTGTGCTTGCGGATAGCAGGTATTAGGGCAACTATAAAACTAGCTTGTGCGAGGGCTATAGCAATGTCTTCCCATCTCATATTCTTTGTAATTTCTAGCAGAATTCGCAGCCGCCTTCGTCAGCTTTTTCTTCGACTTTTTCTGCTGTGTCTTTATTTTCATCAGCCATGCCAAATGGCTTATCCACGTCGTCGTCAGATTTCTTCTTTTTCTTGTGATCGTCGCTCATTTTTTGGCTCCTTTTTGTTAGCTATTCTTACACAAATTGTAACACCGTTAACCAAGCCAAACCAAACTACCTCACCCATCATTCTTATATTCCTAGGAATATAAGAATGGGAAGAATTGGGTTAGGCGCGGCGGATTTCCGGCTGCCAACGGTTGAGGATCGGATTCAAGATTTTCATAAAGACAAACAAGCCGACCGAGCCGGCACCGATAATCAGCCAGTTCTGAGCGCTAATCGGCCCGACTCCGAAAATTTTGGCTAGCGGTGGGGTGTAGAGCACTAGTAGTTGCAGGCCTAGCGAACCGGCGATCGCCACGCTCAGCCAAGGATTGGAAAACCAGGGAATATGATAGTCAGTCCGGATATCGATCAGTCGAACCATCTCGTAAAACACCATGGCCGTAAAAGCTGCCGCCACTGGTGTCGAGCCGCCGTGGATATCCCAGTTAAATTGAGCCAATAGAACGGCTGTCATAGCCACGCCAAAAATCACCATCTCGACCCAAACCCGGGGGGTCAAAATATTTTCCTGAAAATGGCGGGGCTTGAATCGCATGATGTTTTTTTCGGCGGGATCGGATCCCAAGGCTACTGCCGGCAAGCCGTCGGTCATTATATTGATAAATAGTAGCTGGGCGGCAGTCAGCACCAAATTCTGAAACAAAATCACACCAAAAAGTACCGTTAGGACTTCGGCGATATTGGCGCTGAGCAGATAATTGACGAATTTTCTGACATTGTCGAATATACCGCGGCCTTCCTCGATGGCTGCAATGATCGTCAAGAATTGGTCGTCGAGCAGGATTAAATCGGAGGCTTCTTTGGAAGCATCGGTGCCGCTGATACCCATGGCGATGCCGATATCAGCCGCCTTGATAGCGGGCGCGTCATTAACGCCATCACCGGTCATGGCTACTTGATGGCCGCGAGCTTTCAAAGCCAAAACGATGCGTAGCTTGTGTTCGGGATTGACCCGGGCATAAATAGAAATGTCCTCTACCCTCTTTTCAAATTCCTCTTGTTCAATTTTATCCAGCTCCAATCCGGTGATCGCCTCGCCGGTGATGCCGATCTCCCGGGCAATCGCCTTGGCAGTTTCGATATAGTCGCCGGTGATCATGATGACACGCATGCCTGCTTCGGACTGGACGCGGTGGACGACTTCGACGACTTCTTTTCTGGGCGGATCGATCATCGCCTGGAGGCCGACAAAAGTCAGTTCTTTTTCTATCGCCGACTCGGCTGGTTCGGTCTGCAGAGTTTTCTGGGCAAAGGCCAAAACACGCAGCGCGCCTTCAGCCATACGCTGGTTGGCAGCTAAGATTTGATGCTTGTGCTCAGAAGTTAACTGGACATCTTTGCCATCAATCAGGATCTTGTCACACTTGGCCAAGACCATTTCGACCGCGCCTTTGGCGGCAATCCGGTATGCCCCAGCTTCGCGAACGAGCGTGCTCATTAGTTTTCGCTCCGAACTAAACGGAATTTCATTGACCCGCTGGTGCGAGGCTGTGAGTTTGTCGGCAGCCAGGCCAGCCTTGGCAGCCGAAACCAGCAATGCGCCTTCCGTCGGGTCGCCGATCACCCCACCTTCTTTGAGATGAGCGTTATTACATAAGACACCTATTTCCAACAAAACTTTAACGGCGCTGGTGTCGGTCTTTTTGCCTTTTGTCGAAAAATCTCCAACCGTCTCATAACCAGCGCCGCTGACCTCCCAAGACTGATCAAATTGCCAAATTTCACGAACTGTCATCTCGCCTTTGGTCAAGGTGCCAGTCTTGTCTGAACAAATCACATCGGTTGAGCCGAGCGCCTCGACGGCCGATAGTCGGCGAACCAAGGCATTTTTGGCCGCCATCCGGCGGGCTCCGAGAGCCAGACTGATGCGCACCACAAACGCCAGCCCTTCAGGAATAGCTGCCACGGCTAGTGCAACAGCCGCCGTAAAAGCCAACATCAAACGTTGGATCATCGAAGCATCCATCAGCTCACGGTCGAAAATCAAAATCACGAAAAAGACCAGTAGACAAATACCCAGGATGCCGACGCCGAGTTGACGGCCCAACTTGTCCAATTTCTTCTGCATCGGCGTCTCCTCAGACTCAATGTCGTTGACTAGTCCGGCAATGTGGCCAATTTGGGTTTTTTGGCCTGTCGCCACGACAATGCCTTCGGCTGAGCCGGTGGTGATAATCGTCCCCGAAAAGACCATGTTTTTTTGATCACCGAGCACTGCTTCCCCAGACACGATCTCGGTTTGCTTGTTGACTGGCTGGGATTCGCCGGTCAGGCTAGCTTCGTTGGCTTGGAGGTGTTTGGTGTCGGTCAGGCGAACATCAGCTGGTACTTTGTCGCCTTCACCGAGCAAGACGATGTCACCGGGCACCAGCTCGCCGGCTGTAATTTCTAGTACCTCGCCGCCGCGCCGGACTTTGGCAGTGTGGCCGACCAGTTTTTTCAATGCTTCGACGGTTTTTTCAGCTTTGTATTCATTCAAAAAGCCAACCACGGCAATGGCTAAGACGATAAATAGGATGAGCATGCCCTCAGTCGGGCTGCCGCCCTGCTCGACTTGGCTCAAACCCAGCGAGACACCAGCGGCGATGATCAGGATAATAATCAAAATATCTTTGAATTGGGAGAAAAATAGTTTGAGGACTGAGATTTTTTTGGCAGCTTGGAGTTCATTGCGCCCGTATGTTGTTAGTCGGCTCACTGCTTCGGCTTTATCCAGTCCTTTGAGCGGCCAAGTCTGCAATGATTTAGCCACAGCGTCTGCGGTCATTTGATAGGGGTTACTGCTCGAGCTCATTAAGGTCAGTATATGATAAGATACAGCTAAAGCATAAGAGAGAAGAATGAACTTTATAAAAGTAGTCGCAAAAACCCAAGACTTGGAACGCGTAATTTCTGGATTGTCTATTAGAAGCGCCCTGGTCGGGACTGTAATCATAGTAGTTCTAGTAGTTCTCGGCGCTTTAGTGCGAAACAGAGCGCCGAAGTTAAAATTACCGATTTTTCTATTGATTGCCGGCACAGTGCTAGCCGTCACTTTTATTTTGGCGGGCTCGACAGTTTATCTGAATCAACGCTCATTGGCGGGAGGCCCTGTTCATTGGCATGCTGATTTTGAGATCTGGACTTGTGGTAAACAATTGGAACTGCGCGACCCGACGGGTCTACTGAGCAACAAGGTCGGCACCTCAACTCTGCATGAGCATAATGACAAACGCATCCACCTCGAAGGCGTGCCGGTCGAAAACCACGATGCTAGTTTGGGCAAATTTTTCGACGTTATTGGCGGTCAAATCACTCAGAGCAATCTGCTAGTGCCCCTAAATGACGGCCAAACAGCATACTTTGAAGATGGACAGGAATGCCAAAATGGCCAGCCGGCTAAGGTTCAAGTCTTCGCCTACTCACTTACCAATGAGGAGGCAAATGGCAAGAAACTCTACCGCCAGAATAAAATTGACGATCCAGCCGGCTACCTTTACGGCCGGCAGTCACAAGTTCCACCTGGTGACTGCATCATTATCGAATTCGAGCCGAGTCGCGATAGGTCCGACCACAAATGTTTACAGTATCAAGTTGAAGACGAACGCGGTAACTACCA
>CAZLKQ010000013.1:0-14759 GCA_964560175.1 uncultured Candidatus Saccharibacteria bacterium | reverse complement strand
AACCCACGACCTGCTGTTTACAAAACAGCTGCTCTAGCCACTGAGCTACATCGGCCTACTGAAACTCAATCGTAACAAAAATCATCTGTAGTAACAACGGAGACAGTCAACAGTAACTATGCTAGTATTTAATCATAAGCATGAAAACTCTTAGGAAGAACCAGTTTGGCGACACGATCATCGAGGTCCTCCTGGCCATCACTGTTCTGTCGATAGTCCTCGGAATTAGTTATTCATTGGCCTCCAGGGGGTATAGGACGCTGCAAGTCGCCCGGGATCATATGCAAGCCACACTACTGGCCCAAGAGCAAGCTGAAGCCCTGAGGGCAGTTCGTGACAGCTCATCTGATTGGACCGATTTTATCAACACTCAAGCTCCATGTACCAGCCCTTATTACTTCGTTATTGCTGGAACCGACCCAAATCAATTCTGGCAGCCGAACACAACTATTACGGATATAAATGGTTTTACAACTCAAATCAGTTGTGTGAGCGATCCTAATACCTATACAGCTAATGTTACTGTCGACTGGGATCAAATTGGCAATGGAACTCCGCAAACAGTTACGGTTGTTACAATCCTGCGCAACACATTCTAGCTAATAGGGTTAATTGACTCTCTTTGGTCGTCGGATAAAGCTGGTTCTTTTCGGTGGAGTCTCTGTGGAGGAAGCCGTCATTCGGGTAAGTTTTTTCTGAGCGTCTCGAGCGTCATCCAATCGATTGGCTACTTTGTAACCTTCCACCAATAACCGGTAGGTTTGGGGGTTGGGCTCGAGTTCAACGGCTTTTTCCAGCGCGCCGATCATTTCGTTCCAACGCTCCAATTTCTGCTCAGCTTTAGCCAGGGCTATATAGCGTACGGCCATTGGCTCAGTCTCGATAGCTTTTTCAAAACTGGCGACTGCTTTCTCATATTTCTCAGTCTCGTAGTAAATCAAGCCCAGATTGTGCAGACTGGATGGCTTTGGATCCAGTGACGAAGCGATCCCGAAACATTCGATGGCATCGTCGTAATTTTTCTGCTTGGCGTAAACAATGCCCAAACGGTTGTAAGCCGGCGCGTTCTTGTGGTCGACTTTTAGGATTGTCAATAGTGCTTTTTCGGCCGGAATGTACTTTCGGTCACGCATCGCTAGTTGTGTCAGCTTCCAGAGCTTTTCCAGCCGATCAACGGTTTTGCCAGAATGACCCCGCTCTTTATCAGCAATCCGGCTGATTTGCCGAATAGCTAAAGTCCCCAGACCGGCCACTAAAACGAGTTCAAACATTGGTCATAATTCTAACACAAGGCGGGTTAGACTCAGTCTGGCATTGATTTGATTATCGTAGCCTTGCAAAATTTCTGAAATTGCCTTCAGCCTACTGGCATGTTGTTTTGCGCTGGTTGTATCGTTAGCGGCAGCGGATTGGCGAAGCAACAAAGCCAATAACATACTTAGGCTTTCCAGAAAACTTTTTTGATCACCACGGTCTTTCTTTTGCAATTGGGCGACAGTAATGGCCCGCTCAAGCCGAGCAGCCTGCAAGAAAAGCTTGGCTTCATCAAGAAAGGTCAGGTCGTCGGCACTGTTTACGGCCGCCAGAATTCCACCCGGTGTTCCGCGACCAATGTGATAATACTTTTCAAAGGCAGTAGAATCACTCACCAAAGTAGCCAAGTCCGATTTTTGAACAATATAAAAAGTCAGTGCAACCAGGCGAGAAACTACAGTGGCTAGCAGATCTTGAGGTTTTTGAGCAATTAGAATGTAGCTGACACCTGACACTGGCTCTTCAAGGCTTTTGAGCAGAGCATTTTGGGCCTCACGGGTTAGGACCTCAGCGTTATCGATAATTATGGTTTGTCTGAGTTGATTATTCGCCAGTTTATGCTTGGTGACTGACTTTAATTTCAAAATTTCTTCGATACCGATCGAGGTTCCCGTTGGAGCAACAAGGCTAACTAGGCCACGGTCTCCGCCACTCCACAAGGCTGCTAGCTCCACAGCTGCGCTGTACTTGCCACTACCGGATTGACCCACAAATAAATATCCTTGGCCCGGCTTTTTTGCAATTAGTTCCAATTGCTGCCGAGTATTAGGATGGAGGATCAAGTTTAAAAAAGGACTATCCTTTTTAATTGTACTCATAGTTGAAAATCCGAAGGCATAGGTGCATCAAATGTCTTCGTCTGACCACCAGGCAGCTTTATAGTCAAGCTGGCGGCGTGTAGCATTAACCGTTCAGCTTTTGGTCCGCCGTAGAGTGTATCACCGATTATCGGAAAACCCAGTTTTTTCAAATGTACTCGCAACTGGTGCGTCCGTCCGGTCTTTGGCGTTAATTTAAGTAGTGACCGCCGTCCATAGGTTTTTACCACCGCGTAATCGGTCTCGGCTGGGCGGCCGGTTGCTGCCACCCTAAAAGTCGCTGGTTTACGCGGATTTCGCTCAATCGGCCAAAGCAGTTTGGCCTTATTATCCTTTGGCACGCCAGCCACCATAGCGTAGTAGATTTTTTTGACCAAGTGGCCAGCGAATTGTTTCTGCAAATGGGCTAGAGTTTTACTATCCTTAGCCAGGCACATGACGCCTGAAGTTCCTCGATCCAAACGATGAACTACGCCGGGTCGGTTTGAACCATCTGGTGGTAGCTTTTCCTTAAAATATTCAGCTACAGTAACTTCCTCAGACTCTCCGCCTTTGTTATGTACCAATACGCCTGCTGGCTTATTGATGACTAGAATATGCTCATCTTCGTATAAAACTGAGATAGTACCTATCATCGGAGAGACAGTTACCTCAGCGATCGTTACTGGATCACCCATCGAGACCTTGTAGTCTGGCTTGACTTCATTGCCGTCAATTAAGACCTGTTTGTTATTGATCCGTTTAGCCCAGCGACTCCGAGAAATGTCCGTAAATATGTCAGCTAAGGCTTTATCCAGCCTTTGCCCATTGAGTTCATCAGGAATAACTAGACCCTTAGAAGGATTCATGGCCGTAGGCCGACAGCTTTTTGCACCCTTAGTAGCGTCTCATTGGCTACTTTATTCATTGCCGCCTCTGAAGTTTCAAGCTTTGCTAGCAAAGCTTTTTCATCGACTTTGGCAAGTTCAGCTTGGAAATTCTCTAGAAACTCGCTGATCTTTTCTGCCACCGCCTTCTTTAGTTCTCCGTAGCTGTCTTTACCAGCCCACTGGCCATTTACTTCCTTTTGAGTTTTTACAGTCAGTAAAGCCAGTATTTGCAGTAAATTGCTGACTCCGGGTTGTTTGGAAAAATCAAACCCAATTTTACCCATGGAATCGGTGGTTGCTGCTAAAACTTTGCTGGCGGCTTCACCAGGATTTTCGCTCATCAGTATGGTTCCAGCGGGATCTGCCACGCTTTTGCTCATTTTCTTTTCAGGGTTACGCAAGGAACGGATGCGAATAGCTTGTTCACGATTAGCGAATTCTACTTGTTTTTTCCACTCGTAAGGTATATCAAGCAATTTTCCGAATTTATTGTTCAGACGCTGTCCTAGATCCCGGGCTAGCTCGAGATGTTGTCCCTGATCTTCACCGAGTGGAACCCAATAGGCGCCGTATAGCAAAATATCGGCAGCCATCAGTACCGGATAATCAAACAAGCCGGCAGTTATCTGTTTTTCCTTGTCTGCTGCGTTTTTTTCTTTGAACTGAGTCATCCGTGATAATTCGCCAAAATAGGTAAAATTATTCAAAATGATCGCCAGCTCGCTGTGGGCTGATATGAAACTCTGACGGTAAATAAACGTGTCTCGATTGGTTATATTTAACCCTGCTGCCACGAAGTATCTGAGGTTTCTTATGCTCGCCTCATAGAGTTTTGAATGGTCAACTGGCGTCGTAAAGCTGTGCAGATCGGGTATGAACATACTCAGCTGAAAATCACCGCCTATCACCTTTGATTTTTGCAGTTCTACCATCGGCAGTATGGCGCCCAGGTAATTACCGAGTGTCAGCTCTTCGTTGCTGCGAATACCCGTCAGTATCACTTCTCTAGATTTATTCATGTTTACCACTGCTATCTATACTAATCGTTTTAGTCTTCCTCGCAAAGAAACCGGCATAGGTCTTATAACGTGATTCACCTACTAATATGGGGTAACCGCCGATATTTGAACTGTATCTATAGTTTCTTAGTCCTGTCCCACGATATTTTGATGCTAACTTGCCACTGACATAATAAATATCTAGCTTGCCTCGGCAACTTTGATTGTTAGTCACAGCACCTATTTTAGAACTTAGTTCTTTGGCGGTGAGCTCATTTTGTTCTATGTTTGCACCAAATTCCAGAGATATGCCGTGGGCAACATTACCAATTAGCGATGTTTTGACAATTGAGCGTGGCATTACTACAGCTTTATGAAAACCCAGTGAAACAACTTTTTTGAGTACAGCTGGATCGTCCGATGCTAGTATCGCTACTTTCCCGACTTTTGCTCTAGAGCTATGAATGTCGATTACTGTGTCGTATTTAGCTGCTTGTTCTAAGATTTGCATAGCTCTTTTTTGCTCATAGCCTCTGGTGCCAGTTTCACCGTAACTACGATTCAAATCGCTGTCCAAAAAACGAACACCTTTAATAAAGGCCACGGGATTGGCTAGCAATGTTTTTTCTCCACTAATGAGAAGTTGATTGGCGACTAGTGCGCCAAACCGTTCATCGCCATGTTGGCAATAAACTGTTAGTGTTTTATTTTTCATGATTAGTATCTCCTACTACCAATATCGCATCTGTAGCATCGCTTAGGTCAAACCTACGCTCAAACTCACTTTGCAACTTTGAATCATGGTGTGTTGGTGTCCTATCGTACAGATCTAGAGGATAGCGACCCCGATGGTAAGGCAAATCCTCTGTTGGTAAATTGATTAAACTCGACAAAGTTATTAATTGTCGCTGGCTCAACTCCAAATCTTTGCCTGTAAGTGTAGGAGTAATCGAAACGCAAACAGACTCCATCAGCCTAAAAATAGCTGGGTTTCTAGTTACTGCAAAAAGTCTTTCTGTCGAAGTAGTAAAGACAGCTTTAGTTACCATTGCACAGCCCAAACCTATTGCTTGTGCGCTGCGATCTATGACTATGCCATTTAGATATAGATCTGCACCTTCAGAGAATTGCTCATACATGGCAAAGCCTACTATCGTCTTGCCTACTCTAGCTGTCTGTAAAAGTTTCGCGTTTTCCAAGTGGTCTCTGGCATCGGTTATGCACTCTGATAACGATCGACCGCCAAAACCAGCTTGGACTATTTCTCCTGCTCTAACCTCATCAAGCCCTTTTGTATTTGCTTCGAGGCTAGAAATTTGAATATCTAACATTTTCTTGTTCCTTTCTTAAAAATTAAAAAACCGCCTGAAGTGGCGGCTTTTTCGATATTTTCGAAAGATAAATTATGCAAACATACGGAATAAACCGCCACGGATAGTGTCGGTTTGCCAAGTGTTAAACTGATTGGTTGTATTAACCATAAAAAGCAGAATACTCCATTTGCTAATATGTGTCAAATGTATTGTAGTTTTGGGAAGCGCAGTGCTAGTCGAATTTAGTTCGACAGGCGCGTATGAGAAACCTGCGTTAGCGTTTTGAGTATTGTTCGCGTTTGCGGGCACGCTTCAGGCCGGCTTTTTTACGTTCTTTTTCTCGGGGATCACGCTTCAGATAGCCCGCTCGCTTGAGAGTACTGCGCAAGTCGTCATTCATCTCAGACAGCGCCTTGGCAATAGCCAGAGTAGAAGCGTCGACCTGCGAACTAATACCACCGCCAGAGGCTAGCAAACTAATGTCGTATTTGCCGAGCAGGTCCACTAATTTCAGCGGGTTTTCCAGTCTGGCTAGCAACTGGCTGTTTTTATCGAAATATTCCTCGGCTGAAAGCTTGTTGATAGTGATAATGCCCTTACCAGGCGTCAACCTAGCTCTGACTGTCGAACTCTTGCGGCGGCCTAGTGCTGCATAATAACTATTCTTCTTGGTGACCATTATTTTACCTCTAATGTTTTAGGTTGTTGAGCCTCATGTTTATGTTCAGCACCACCATAAACATGTAAACGCCCCAAGCGCAGTGGTGACAGCTTGTTCTTGGCAATCATACCGCGTACAGCTTCCACGATCATGAACTCTGGTTTTAAGACCCGCACTTCGCCGGCTGTCCGTTGTTTCATCGAACCAGGGTAGCCGCTGTGCCGGTAGTAAATTTTTTGATCTTCTTTGCGGCCAGTTAGTTTGATTTTCGCCGCATTAATAACTACTACAAAGTCGCCACCATCTGTGTGTGGGGTGAAAGTTATCTTCGATTTGCCTACTAGCTTGTCGGCTACTAATGTGGCCAATCGGCCTAGAGTCTGACCGTCCGCGTCGACCACGTACCAACTCCGGACGACATCAGCTGGTTTTTGTGAAAAAGTCTTGGTAACTTTAGTTTTCATTTCTTGGCCTCAACTTTTTGAACGGATTTCTTAACAACAGGTTTCTTGGCGGCAGCTTTTGGCTTGGTCTTGGTGGTCTTTGGAGCAGCTTTTGGCGACGGCTTGGCAGCAGCAACTGGTTTGGAAATATCATCAACAAAACTGACTCGGCTCATGGGTGAGTGGTCGCCGCGCCGCCACCCGGCCGTCGTAAGTGTCAGATGCCCGCTAGTGCGTTTCATATTCGGTGCGATATCGTTGATCAGCTTGCTGGCGGCATCATCGCGCAACAAGTGAGCAGTGATGTAGCGCTTGGCTGCCAGGTCGCCAGTTTTGGCTTTGGTTATCAGCTTTTCGGCATACGGCACTAAGGCCTTGGCCTTAGGGGTAGTCGTGGTCAAAGCTTCGTCTAAAATCAGCGAGGTTGCCAGGTTTTTGATCATAACCCGGCGTTCATCGCCTTTTCTACCAAATTTTCGACCGACATATCCGTGCCTATGCATCAGTCGCTCCCTCTGGGAGCCATTGGCCGTTTACTGTTTTCCGTTTTCCATACGTTTACCATTGTCCGTTGACGGTTAATGGTAAATGGATAATGTATGGATAATGGATAATGGTGAATGGTGAATGGAAATGACGTAGTCATTTTATAGGTCCAGTGTGCTCAGTTTAGCTTGGACTTCATCGAGGGCTTTGCTGCCAAAACCTTTTAGTTCCTTCAACTCGCCGTCATTGAGAGTGACTAGGTCGTTGACGGTTTGAATATCGTTGTTTATCAAGGCATTGGTCGTCCGGGCACTCAGTCCCAGGTCTTCGATCGGTGTCATTAGCTGCGAACTACCAGCCTCAATAGTATCTGGGCTGCTTGGAGCAAACGATCCGGATTTAGCACCGGCCAATGATTGGTACTGGGCGATCAAGATCGCTGAAGCTTCTTCAAAAGCATCCTGCGGGGTGATGCTGCCATCAGTGTCGATGGTAATGCTCAGTTTATCGAGATTTGTCATTTGTCCCAGACGGGTTGAGTCTACTCGGTAGCGAACTCTGGAAACCGGACTGTAGAGCGCATCGATAGCGATCATGTCTGACGGTTTGTCGTCAGCTAGCTCTTCAGCCGTCACGTAGCCGCGGCCCTTGCTAACTCGTATCTCCATCGACAATTTAGCCTTGGCATCACTTAGCGTGGCGATCACTTGATCCGGATTGACGACTTCGACATCAGCATTGGTTTTGATATCGGCAGCCGTGACAATGCCTTTACCCTTTTTTTCAAGCTGTAAAATTTGCGGCTCGTCGTTGAAACAGCGAAATCTGATTTTCTTTAGGTTCAAGATTACATCGACGACGTCTTCTTTTACGCCCGGAACGGTTGTAAACTCATGGCTAATACCGTCTATTTTTATGGCGTCAATAGCAGCCCCGCCGATGCTCGACAGAAGCACGCGGCGCAGACTGTTGCCCAGCGTCATGCCGTAGCCGGTGTGCAGTGGCTCGACTACAACGGTAGCGCTAGTTTTTGAATGTTGTGAGACGTCTTTGACGGCTGGTGTGTGTATGGTGTATTTCATTATTTTCTCCTCGTTTTCTACTAGCGTGAATAGTACTCAACGATTAGTTGCTCATTAATATCCAGCTCTGCCTCTTCACGCTTTGGCAGGCCCGTTATCTTTACTACAAATTTTTTACGATCGGCGCTCAGCCAACTGGCTGGCACTACGCTACCGACGATTTCATCAAGATTTTCAAAAACTGGACTCTTGTGCGACTTGGCTCTCAATTTGATTTCGTCGCCGGCCTTGACTCTGATTGACGGGATATCCACCCGGCGGCCATTTAGCTCAAAATGCCCATGTGTGACCAGTTGGCGAGCTGCTCGCCGGGAAGGGCAAAAGCCAGCCCTGTAAATGACATTGTCCAGACGTTGCTCCAGAAAACGCAGTAAGGTCTCACCAGTCTGGCCTGGCATTCTGGCAGATTCTGTAATAAGTTTTGAGAATTGTTTCTCCAGTAGCCCGTAGATACGCTTGACCTTCTGTTTTTCCCGTAGTTGGAGTGCATAGCCGCTGGTCCGCAGACGATTATTGCGGCCATGTTGGCCTGGCGGCGAAGACCGGCGAACCATAAACTTATGAGCCTTTGGATGAAGGGCAACACCTTCGCGACGGGACTGTTTGACGATTGGCTTAAGATTCCTAGCCATCAGATGCCTCCTTCGGAGGCCACTGACCGTTTTCCATAGTCCATTTTCCATGCGTTTTCCGTTGTCCATTCACGGTTAATGGTAAATGGGTAATGTATGGATAATGGTGAATGGTGAATGATGGAGTCATGATTTAGGTCCTCCTGGCCTTGCGGGGTCGGCAGCCGCCATGGGGAGTGCCAGTCACATCAGTGATCGAATTAATAAACAAATCAATGCTCTGTAAAGCCCGAATAGCGGCTTCGCGGCCCTGACCAATACCTTTGACGAAAACGTCGGCTTTACTCAAACCGTAGGCCTGCCGGGCGGCATTAGCCGCCTGCTCACTGGCAACTTGGGCGGCATAAGCCGTGCCTTTTTTGCCTCCACGGAAACCGCTGCTACCAGCCGAGGCTGCTGTCAGGAGATTTCCTTGAGTATCGGTAATACTGATAATCGTGTTGTTAAAAGAAGCCATAATGTGGACTTGGCCAGTAGCGACTGAGCGCTTAGCTTTTTTGGTTCTAGTTTTGCTAGCAGCTGGTGCTGGTGTTTGAGCCATTACACGCCTCCTCTGGAGGCCATTGTCCGTTTACCGTTTTCCATTTTCCATGCGTTTTCCGTTGTCCGTTCTCCATGGTTACTGGTAAATGGATAATGTACGGAGAATGGTGAATGGAGAATGGTGAATGGGAGTGACGAAGTCATGACTTAGGTCTTTGCTGCTGATTTAGGTTGTGAGCCACCGACGGCCAAGCGCTTGCCGCGCTTGGTTCGAGCATTGGTCTTGGTACGCTGTCCTCGAACCGGTAATTTTTTCTTGTGACGGTCGCCGCGGTAACTATTGATGTCTTTTAGCCGCTTGATGTTGGCATTGACGACCCGGCCCAATTCACCTTCGACGGTGTAGTTTTCCGACACCACTTCGCGAATCTTATTGAGATCAGCTTCTGATAGATTTTTGATGCGCTCATTTTCGTCTACCTGGGCCTCCTTGAGTATTTTTTTGCTAGTCGTCGGGCCAACGCCGTAAATATAAGTCAGCGCAATGACAGCGCGTTTGTCGACAGGTACATTGATGCCAGCGATTCTAGCCACGTGCGAAACTCCGTTTCGCATAAGTAGAAAGTAGAAGGTAGAAAGTAGAAAGTGACAATAGTCGTCGCTTTGCGACGTTCATTTTTCCCTTGCTACGTACTTCGTTATACATACTACTGATTCCTTAGCCTTGTCTCTGCTTATGACGCGGACGGCGCTTATTGATGACATAGACCCGGCCTTTGCGGCGGACGATCTGGTCATCTTGGCTTCGCTTCTTGACACTAGCTTGGACTTTCATACTCGCTCCCTACGGTCTCTCAAGTTAAAAGTTATAAGGTCCATAAATTTATTAAAGTTCTTCACTTTATAAACTTTCAACTTTATAAACATATTTATCCCTTTCGGTAGGTTATCCGACCCTTAGTTAAATCGTAAGGTGTTAACTCCACTGTCACCTCGTCGCCCGGTACAATTCTGATGTAGTGGCGGCGCATTTTACCAGCTACATGAGCCAGTATCCCGTGGCCATTTTCCAACTCCACTCTAAACATCGCTCCGGGCAGCGCTTCCTTGATCACGCCGCTTAGTTCGATGACTTCTTTGGTACTGGGTTTGTCATCTGTCATTAAGCTATGATTATAACCACTCCACCCCAGTTTGTAAAGAGTTACATACTCTAACATGCCCATCGTCTTAAGGAGTTGCGATGGACTTTAACGCACTAATTCTACACCTTGCTTACAATTTTGGGCAAATTTATTATTAGTACCGCGAACGCAGAGAGGAAGAACTATCGTCATAAGTCACCATCAAAGCCTTTGATTCGATCTGTCTGAGCATTTCGATCGAGCCTGAAACCACGATCAACAAACCGGTGCCGCCGATAGTGACCGATGCGCTACCAGTAAAATACTCGACGATGAAAGGCATAATAGCTATAAAACCGAGCGCCATCGAGCCAAAAAAAGTTAGACGATAGACGACGCGTTTCAGATAGTCCTCGGTCTGCTTGCCAGGTCTAATACCGGATATGAAGGCCCCTTGCTTTTGCAGATTCTCAGAAGTGTCCTTGACGCTGAAATATAGATTGGCCGAGGCATAGGAAAAAATAATCACCAAGAGAAAATAAGCAACAGGATAAATAACAGTAGTGGCGGTCAGTCCGGCAGTGCTGGCTTGACCTTGTTGGGCTGCCTGTCCAAAGATCTCAACCAACTTACTGCCAATATTTTGCAGGTTAGCCGAACTGGAGTTGACTAGTAGACCGCCGACGAAATTTGGCACGCTCAAAACTGCCACAGCAAATATGACTGGCATTACCCCGGCGATTATTAGTTTTATCGGCAAGACCGTCTCGACTCCACCATATTGGCGATTGCCACTGACTCGTTTGGCATAGCTAATAATGACCTGGCGTTGGGCTTCATTGAGCTTTACAACTAAATAGGTAACAGCCAGCGCTACAGCCACAAATATCGAAAAGATAAACAGGGCTGTAAAATTCAGTTTCGAGGTAAATTCAAACCCCAGACCGGATGAGATAAACGGCAAATTCGGTGTTTTGAACACGTAGTCCAGCTTTGAAAAAATAGCTGGTAGAAACGAATTCATCATCTGTGGCAACTGAGTCAGAATACCAATCACGATCAAAAATGTGATGCCGTTGCCGACGCCCTGTTCGCTGATCAGCTCACCCAGCCACATCAATAAAATCCCGCCAGCAGCCAAGGTTACTACCATCAAGGCCCAGTCGGCCGGCGTGGCGTTTGCGATAATATCGGTGCCCGTGGCCGACTGGACATACTGGCGGATCAGGAAGATCGTACCGACTGCCTGAACGGCGCCAAGTGGCAACGACAAAATCCGAGTGTATTGATTCAGCTTAGCCCGGCCGCTTTCGCCTTCTTTTTGCAATTCCTTCAGGCTGGGCACAATTCTGGTCAGTATTTGGACGATAATCGAGGCATTAATGTAGGGACCAAGACCCAGCAACATAATCGAGAAATTGGCCAAGGCGCCGCCCGATAACAGATCAAAAAAACCAAACAGGCGTTGCTGGCTGAGCGCGCTTTGCAAAAGTTGGCGGACAGTCGCTGGATCGCCAACCGGCAATGGAATGTGAGTCAGAATGCGGAATAGCACCAAAATAAAAACCACAATCAGCAGCCTTCGTTGCATGTCGCGGTTTTTTAATGCTTTGATTATGAGCTTCCAGCTCATCTGCCCTCCGTCTATTATTCTTTAAAAGTCTATCACGCCTTGTCTTTGGCAGGTTTTGTAGGCTTAGGCTTGTCACTAGCTTTGGGGAGTTCTACAAAGCTAATTGACCCGCCTGCTTGCTCGACTGCCTCGGCAGCTTTTTGACTAGCCGCTGTAATCTCCAGCTTGTAAGCTTTTTTGAGTGGCTCGTCAAAAAGCAGTTTGACTACCTGGGCCTTTTTACTGACCAAACCGACTTCGCGCAACTTCTTTAGATCGATAGTGGCAGATTTGACCAGTTCTAATTGAGAAGTCTGGATTATGGCTGGTTTGGTGCGCAGTGAGCGAAAGCCTTTATTTTTAGGAATTCTTTGAAATAGCGGATTCTGACCGCCCTCAAAACCAGGATTTCGCTGGCCACCGCTGCGCGAATTTTGGCCTTTGGTACCTCGACCGGCAGTTTTACCTTGCCCGGCACTAATACCACGGCCGGCACGCTTCCGGGAAGGCCGCGATGAGATTTTCAATTCGCTGATTCTCATTTCTTGGCCGCCTTTTTGACCTTAGCTGGTACAGGCTTGGCGGGAGCTTTCGGTTTGGTCGAAGTTTTGGTCTTTTCGTTTTTAGCAACCGCTGGTTTGGTAGCTTTAACTTGGGAAGTTCTCTGGCCGACATCGCGCCACTTGGATTTTGCTGTCAGCTGGCTCAAAGCCTTCATAGTGGCATAAGCAACATTGACCTTATTTGTCGAGCCGTGAAGTTTGGACAATATATTGCGGACGCCAGTCAGTTCCAAGATGCTTCGGACCGTGCCGCCGGCAATCAAGCCGGTTCCCGGAGCAGCCGGTTTCATGAAAACACTGCTACCAGAAACCTTGGCCAAAGTATCGTGCGGGATGGTGTCTTTATGGAGCGCAATGGTGATCATATTCTTTTTGGCAACGTCAACGGCTTTGGTGACAGCGATCTGTACATCAGCGCCCTTGGATATGCCGACGCCAACCCTATCTTTGCCATCGCCGATTGCTACTAGCGCTCGAAAACGAAAACGCCGGCCACCTTTTACGACCCTGGCTACCCGGGCCACATGAATAACCGTCTCCTCAAATTCTTTCTTTTCTTGGTAATCCCGATCTCGTCGGTTATCATTTCGTGGGCCTGGACTCATTATAGATCTCCTTTCGTGGACGAAAACAATTCTGGTGAGTATGATTCGTCAGTTGTTGTGAGGAAGCGTATCTGATGATACGTTGACGAGTAAAACTGGTGAAGCATGCCGTCAGAATGGTTTGTAGTAGAAAGTGAGATTTGTGATGAGTTCATATTAAAACTCCAATCCTGCTGCTCGGGCTGCCTCGGCCAGGGCTTTAATTCGCCCGTGATACAGACGGCCGCCTCGGTCAAAATTTACGGCTTTTATCTTCTTGGTAATAGCCTTTTGGGCGATATCTTTGCCTACTGCAACGGCCTTATCGGTCTTGCTACCGGTGACTTTCAATCCACGAGAGCTGCTAGCCACCATTGTGACGGCGGCTTTGTCATCGATCACTTGGGCGCTGACATGCTGCAAGCTGACATTGACACTCAGTCGCGGTCGGTCAGACGCCTTATTCAGGGCACTGCGGACTCGTCGAGCTCGGGCTTGCCTGCCGATTAGTTTATGATTTTTAGCCATAACTAAGCCGATGCCTTTCCAGTTTTCTTGATGACATACTCATCAACATACCTGATACCTTTGCCCTTATATGGTTCTGGTTTCTTCAGAGCGCGGATCTTGGCGGCTGTTTGTCCTACAAGCTGCTTATCATGGCCAGATACCTTTATCTTCAGGCCATCAAGCGCTAGCTCGATGCTATCAGGTGTCTTGAAGTGTATTTCGTGAGAAAAACCGAGTTGTAATTTCAAATCTTTGCCACTCAGATTGGCTTTGAAACCAACCCCTTGGATTTCCAGATCCTTAGAAAAGCCCTCACTGACACCGGTAACGGCATTTTGAATCAACGAGCGCAATAGGCCGTGTTTAGCCTTGGTTTCCATAGTCTCATTATTGGGTGCCAAAGTAATCACACCCTCCACGGCGACTACTTCAATATCCGGAAACAAATGCACGATCAGTTCGCCTTTGCTGCCCTTTACGGTAGCAGTTGTCTTGGCGAGAGTTACTTCTACGCCAGCTGGAATAATTATTGGCTGTTTACCGATACGACTTAAGCTGCTTTTTTGTTCTTCGACCATTTTAATAAACCTTGCAGATTAATTCGCCGCCATTACCTTTGGCGCGGGCTTCCCGGTCGGTCATCAGGCCGCTACTAGTTGAGACGATCATAACGCCGCGGCCGTTCATAACTCTGGGGATTGACTTAGCATTGGCGTAGAGGCGGCGGCCGGGTTTGGAAACGCGCTGAATTTCTGTGATACGGTTGGGTTCATCCTCGTCGCGCAGCCGGATAACGATAGTCTTTGCTGTGCCTTCGCCCTCGGGTTTGACTTCGGCCACGAATTTTTCCCTGGCCAACTCTTCGGCCAATTGAAACTTTAGCCTGGAATAAGGCATGCTAACGCTGACGTGATTGACCGCCACCGCATTGCGGATTCGGCTCAACATATCGGATACAGGATCAGTGTTCATTACCAACTCGCTTTCGTTACACCAGGTATTTCACCTTTGGAAGCATGCTCTCGGAAAGCTACTCGGCCCAAGCCAAAGGCGCGCATATAAGCTCTTGGACGGCCTGATTCCAGGCATCGGTTTTTTAACCTGGTTGGCGAGCTGTTTCGCGGCAATTTGGCTAAGCCTTCGAGATCGCCGGCGGCTTTCATTTCGGCCCGTTTAGCGGAATATTTGGCGACCATCTTAGCTCGCTTTAAGTCTCTTGCTATTGCTGATTTCTTGGCCATCAGACGCTCCCTTCAGTCGCTTCAAT
>CAZLKQ010000012.1:0-16548 GCA_964560175.1 uncultured Candidatus Saccharibacteria bacterium | reverse complement strand
ACTATGAGACCTTTTAGCTGTCCCTTATCGTCGCGCCATTCCCACTCCGATTCGTTAGCCGAGCCAGCCATTTGGCTTTTTCGAGCCCTTTCATACAAGTTATTACGATCACGGGCTACGCTTGGTTCAGCATCAATACTTTCCCGGTCGTTGGCTGCCCTGATGGCACGAACCGAGGCTTGCAAGCTGCGCACGGCGTCGGTTTCGTTTTGAGAACCCTTGGCTGAGACTGGGAAATCATAAATGACATCAACATAACAACTTGGACCGGTGGCCGAGACCGGAAGATTACTGATTATAGCAATACCCAATATACTCGCGCCTATGACTAAAACGCCTACTTTCGTCAGTGATTTATCGCGTATGTTAGTAAAAAATTTCATCGGTTTTTATCCACGTGCTTATGGAGCGTGTCCGCGTCCCAGAATTCCAAAGTACGTTTTTCGGTACGATGTTCGGTCTGCAAGGCACACATAGTCGGCTGCGCCGGTGTGCCGGCTTTATTTGTCTGTGGACAGCCCAAACCCGTGGCCGAGTCCTCGGTATGTTTCAAGCCTAGGCCATGGCCAATTTCATGCATGACCATGCCGCCAAAATCATGTCTTTTGGAACAGGTGTAGCCGTTAAAATTACTTCCGCAGCCCTCCCAAGCCGCGCGGTATGGGTCATCCTGAGTAAACCAGTCATTTCTGGGTTGGACGCGGATTTGTATCTTTAATAAAGTATGTTTGCCAGACCCGCGCAACACGCAACGATCGGCGCCACCAACTTGGCTGTCTTGGGTACGCCTGTAATAAGTAGCTGCTAAATTGCCGCCGCCTGGATTGGTATATTGAAATAAAATTTCATTTGTAGCGCCATCACCCACTTTCTTAAGCGTCTTTGGTACTGAAGCATTAGAATACGCGGCCGACCATCGAGCGGTAGCATCGTTTATCCGGCGCCGAAATGATTGTGGGGCTCCGTTATCAGGAGCTGTAGAGTCACCGGGAAATGGATAAGCCGTGCTTTGCGCGACACGTAACGGGTTGGTGGCTGACTGATTCCATGAGCAGTTCGTATAACTGTAAAAATTATCGGCATAAGGATAGCTACCATGATTTGCTGAAACACCCCGAAAACCCAAAAAATGGATTCCGAGAGCTAGAAACAAAACAAGCCCCCAAGTTTTTAAATTGGTTTTAACACCATAAGTCTTCAATACAATAGACTCCTGTGCAATATTGTAGTTTGACATTGCATAGTCTGTCAATAATTTGGCTATGCCCAATGAAGATAATGATGTTAAGTTGGGCTTGACACATCTGTAGACTGATGCTAAGATAATCAGAAGATCACGCAAGGGAAAGGTAATGTTTAGAAACACCAACCTACCAGAGCAAGCCCCAAACAATATCCATCCTAGACGGTGGTTTATGTTAATGGCCGCGGCAAGTTTGGCATTGACTGCATGTGGTGACAGCAAAGAATCAAAGCCGCTGGATACCGATCCGACAACTGAAATCACTGAATCAACTGTCGGCGTTGTAATAGATGATCCGCCACCAGAGGAAGAAAGCCCTAATGTTGTTGACCTCCAAAAAGTTGAAGAGTTTCATGCCTCGAGCACGACAACTACCACCTCGCCTTAGCGGCACAGCCGCTAATTCCCAGCCAACACTACGCATAGCTATTGTTGCTTCCTAGCCTGCTATCATTGGTGGGATTATATATGAGAGAATCATGCCTTTATTGATAGGAATCGTCGGGCTTGCCCCGCACCAAATCCTGAGCGAAATAATATGCAATCCCGCACCTTTTCAGCTCTTCACACAATCTGATTGCAGACTGTTTAAAATCAGGAAAAATTGCGGTACAGGTCAGATTATGGAGCTTCAAGATTTTGGTGCGAGATTACAAAGGAAAGCTCTATGAGCCTTTCCATCGGAATCGTGGGGTTGCCCAATGTAGGCAAGTCGACATTGTTTAATGCCCTGACTCGTGCTGCCGCACTGGCCGCCAATTACCCTTTCGCGACAATAGAGCCCAATACCGGAATCGTCGAAATCCCTGACGAAAGGCTACATAAATTGGCCAAGCTGTACGACACTGAAAAAATTGTCCCCGCAACTATAAAGTTCGTCGATATCGCCGGACTTGTTAAGGGTGCGCATGTTGGCGCCGGCTTGGGCAACCAATTTCTCTCCCATATCAGAGAAACTGATGCGACCATTCATATGATCAGGGCCTTTGAGGGTGACGTTACCCACGTTGAGAATTCGATCAACCCCCAACGCGACATGGAAATTATCAATACAGAGCTAGTGTTAGCCGACCTAGCCACAGTTGCTCGGCGGCTGCCCAATTTGCAAAAGGAAGCCAAATCTAATCTGAAATTGGTCCCGTCAGCCAAACATTTGGAATCGGTCTTGGAGCTATTAAATAAAAACCAGCCGGTATATGGCAGCGGATTGGTGGATGGCAAGGATTTCGACCAGCTAGACCATGACTACCTAGTTTTCATCCGCCAATTGATTACGACCAAGCCCTCGATCTACGTTTTTAATGTCTCGGAAAATGACCTGCAAGATGAGGCAAAGCTGTCTGGACTACAAAAGCTGGTTGAGCCAGCCTCGGCTCTATCGATTTGCGCCGAGCTGGAGGCTCAACTGATCGGTATAAGTGACGAAGAGCGAACTGAGCTGCTGGAATCGGTCGGCATGAGTGCCAGCGGCCTAGAACGTTTGGCTGGTCTGGCCTATCAAACCCTAAGTTTGCAAAGTTTCCTGACTGCCGGCCCGAAGGAGGTCCGAGCCTGGACGATTTCAGCTGGTATGACTGCCAGAGATGCAGCTGGAGAAATTCACGGCGACATCCAGCGCGGTTTTATCGCTGCGGAAATCGTAAAGTATGATGATCTAGTCTTAGCTGGTTCGCTAGTAGCTGCGCGAACCGCTGGCAAGGTCCGAACTGAGGGCAAAACCTACGTTATGCAACCTGACGACATAGTAGAGTTTAAATTTAATGTCTGACGTTTAGTAAATAAAATCTTTCGACGTTGCCTTTCATGCCAGCGACAGCCGAGTCGGCTTTGTCTTTGATGACAAATCCGTTAGCGCCAAACCAATTTTCAAGTTCTTTTAAAATAGCCCGCCGGATCGTATCGTTTTTTATCACGCCTTTGTGCATAGAGGCCGTCCGGCGATCGGCTTCAAAATGAGGTTTGGCCATAGCCACAATTTGAGTTTCTGGTCCAACTAGCTTGGCTATGGCTGGCAGGACTAAACGCAACGATATAAATGACACGTCAACTACTACAATATCCGGTGTTTCGGGCAAATTAGCTACGTTGCGGATGTCAGTTTTTTCCATCGAAATCACTCTCGGGTCACTGCGCAATTTCGAATCCAACTGGTTGGTACCAACGTCAATGGCGTAGACTTTTAACGCGCCATTTTGCAGGGCAAAATCAGTAAAACCCCCAGTTGAGCTACCGACATCCATGACAATCTTGCCAGTAAAATCTAGTTTTAATTTACCGGCCACTGATTCCAATTTGCCGCCGGCCCGCGAGACATACTTTGGTCCGGGAATTATCTCTATTTTGGATTCAGGTTTCACGAAGTAGCCGGCTTTGTCGATTTTCTTGCCATCGACTCGGACTCGGCCGGTCATAATTAGCCCTCCGGCCTTCGACCGGTTTTCGGACAATCCCAACTCGACTAAGAAAAAATCCAACCTCTTTTTTGCAGAACTCATTCCAATTCTCGTTTCGTAAACGAAAAAATGTCTAATGAGTATGATTTATTAGTTCTTGTGAGGAAGCATATCCTTAGATACGTTGACGAACAAAACTGATAAAGAATGCCTTCAGACCGTTTTGCAGTAGAAGTGCAGAGTTGGAATGGGTTCTTACTCATTGGACGGTGATTTTGCCTTTGATAAATGGAGATAGGTGGTCGTGCATCCGCCACTCACCTGCTCGGTCAAACACATTGGTCCAGCTCTCACCCGACTTGACGGGGCATCTCGGATCAAACTCCGGGTAGAGTTCGTGAGTAGGATGAATATTTGAGGCTGGCCAACGGTCTTTAGAGCTATTGTTGATAAAACTAACTGCCTCACCTGCGGTTATTGTGATTTCGTTAGGTTCATACCGGTCATCGCCCATGCTGATTCCCACAACGGGATTAGTGGTAGCTGGAGCTGACGGCTGGCAATCAACGGTAGCAGTGGTAGTGGCTGGTTTTGGAGATGATCTGATAAAAATGACAGTAACTGCGACAATAACCATACCTAGCAAAAGGCTGACCAAAATTATTTTGCTGGGGTTTTTAGCCATTATCCCATCTGCAAAGATAACGATAGTTCGACTCAAAATGACTACAAAAGCTAGAACTGGGTTGGCTGACTATCTCTGAAGCTCGTTGGTCCAGTGTCCGGTAGCAAACTGTTTTGTGAGGCTCTTCGTGCAAATACTGGCAAAATGCAAAGGCTTCATCGGTTTCGGATTCATGCCAGAATCGATCCTGGGCTGCACCATCTATGCAACTTGTTTGATTACCTATCGCTTCAGCTTCATTACAGGCACTGACAATGGCCTTAAAGCCGTCGCCATTTGTGTTGCTGACGTCTCGTCCCATACTCGAAAAACAGACAGCCTGGTATTTGACGTCGAGCCCACCGCAAACTCCGGCAATTTTATCAAAGTCAGGTCCAAAAATTTGTAGCATTCGTGACGTCTGAAAAAAGTAGCAAGTACTTTTGTAAATGTCATCGACGATATTGCATGGATACTCGGCGTCATCATCTTTCAAATATTCGGTGGCGTGGTACTCGGAGTTCGTTTGGGCTTTTGCCTTTTCGACAGATAGCGCGCCGACGACATTTTCCATAAAGGCGCCTGAGTAGCAGGATTCTTTATTGCTGGGTAGGGTGTCGCAGCCTTTCAGAGCATCAAAAAGGCCATAGTCATAAAAGGCCATCAGCCCATGGCCGATGCCGTGAAAACATTGATGGGCATAAAATGGGTTGGATTCGTCTTGGCAGATGACTTTGAGTTTGTCGGTCAGATTATCGGCACCATTCTCTCGAAAAAATGCCTCGGTCATTCCGTGAGTATAGCCGGATTGGCATTCACTATTCATTACTTTGAAAGCATCTGTCCCCCGTAACTCATAGGTCGTGCGGCCAACTTTATGAACCCTTTGGTGACAATCTACCGGCAAGGTTTTGATGAATGCAATGGTATCTTCTGGACCGTATGCGCTTATGTAATCGGCAAGTACGGTGTCATCCGTGGCAATTCGACTATCAATCTTTGATACCGATGGTTTTTGGTAGTTTAAAAAACTAAAGTACCAGCCGGCCAGGATAACAAATGCGATGATCAAACCAGCAACAACAGCTCGTTGGACGACTTGGCGATTTGAAATTTCAGTCATCTGGATTAAGGCAATGGTTTGTCAGGTGGAAATGGGCTTTTGCTGCCAGAAGTTTCATCGTGTGGCACTAACAGTTCATCTGACGGAACCTGCTCGGAAGTTTGGGTAGGTAAAACTTGATCCGAGGCAGTCAACTCGGATGGAAGTTCTGTCGCCTGAGGCATTTGATCGGTCGGCGAAATTGCTGTTTGGTCGGGTACTTGAGGCTCAATTGGTAGAGACGACGGATATTGCGAAGAGGCTTCCGTATATCCTGGTGCCGGCGGATACTGGGGAGTTTCGATAGACGGGTAATCAGCGGGGTACTGGGGTGGTTCGGAGGTTTGAACCGGCGGCAGTTGTGAGAATTGAGTTTCATTTCGTAAGCTATCAGACCGGGCTTGCTCATACTCATCGGTGGGAGCATGAGACAGGACATCGACATTTTGTTGGAGTTGCTCATTATAATCCCGAGTCGCTTCCAATTGGCGACGCTTTTTTAGATAAGCAATTATCAGCGGGATGGCTACTCCAATAGCAATCAGAAGTAGCAGGATTAATTTGGCCCAGGTGGTCTGCCACCATGGTTTTGACAAACTGGTTAGGATAGTGATTTCTTGGGCTACATCGGCCTCGTCCGCTGGGACTTCGGATATAGTGGCTTCGTGTGATTCGGAAGTACCGTAGGCAGCGACTGCTAAATCTAGTAGGCCCGGTTGGACGTCCTCCACGAGGACTTGGCCGTCTTGGTCTGCGGTAAAATTATTTTCACCGATTTTTAGCTCGGCGCCAGGCAGCGGGTTATTGTTGGAATCCAAAATCGTAAAGCGTACCTGGTAGGCCTTGGTAGAGAAAATGGCATCGATGGTTTCAGCCGTTTTGCCATCGGTGGATACGGCTTGGATTTTGAAATGATAACTAGTCGCCGGACTCAGGCCGGTCAACTTAACAGTTGGGTCAGCTGAGGCCTCGGTAGTAGCGGCAGTTTCGCCATAAGCCGAGGTTAGGCCGTATAAGACCGTGGCCGTGGCCGGCGTATCAGAATGCCAAGCTAGTGATACTTCGGTTCTACCCACATCATTTACTTGGACACTGCTGATCGTGAAGTTCGACGCTGGGGTGGTCAAATTTACTGTCGGAGTTGGTTGTGGAGCTGGGACGATAGTGCTCTTTTTCTTAGCTGCAGGTGGCGGAGGTGCGGAAACGGGAGCTGGATTAGGGTTAGGTGTAGGCGATGGACATGCATTAGTCGATGCCGTCAGATTATCCGACAAGGTTTCTGTGCCGGCGCCATACCAGGCTCCGATTCTAAACACATAACTCGTACCGCAAGCCAAGCCAGTGTGATTATAATTAAGTGTCGAAAGCGGTAGCGTAGCGATTAGAACACCACCTCGGTATACCTTGTAGTTGTTGGTGTTCTGCGTAAAGTTCCATTGCACTTCTACGCTGGAAGTTGTTTTTGACTTAACACTCACTATCGGCTTCTCTGGCGAGTACTGTTGTGGTGGCGGAGGAGGCGGTGTACTAAATACTGCTTTGACAACGGCACTGCCTCCATCAAAATTAAAATAACAGTATGTAACGGTACAGCTCGCTGGACCTGACACGTAAGTCCAGCCCTGAAAACCGCTGGGATTACCGCCAGCCAGTACCAAACGCACACCATTCGGCGGACCAAATTTATAGGCGCCGCAAGTTCTTACTCCTGTAACGTAGAATGTCTGCCCGGCTTGACTATTACAATCACCAAAGCTGTAAATTTCGGAAGTGAGGTTGATTGTGCCGCTGTAACCGATGACCTGAATTGTCACATAACTATCTTGGTCTTCGGCGCGAGATATTTGAAAATAAATGGCCCCAAAGACAGCAACCCCCAAGATCAAAAAAATTGCAAAGAACTTGCTCTTTTTACTACCTAGTTTGGATTTTCGATGTTTTGTCATAATGCATAAGAATTATAACTGATTATGCTCCATTATTTTGTACGTTCCACGTAAGAATTGTCTCTAGTATCCACAACTATCAAATCGCCGGCTTTGATAAAGGCCGGTACCTGGATTTTTGCTCCGGTTTCTAACGTTGCCCATTTGGTAACTGCCGAGGCTGTGCTGCCTTTAATTGTGGGATCGGCTTCGATAATTGCAAGTTCTAATTTTATGGGCAGTTCAATAGCAATGATATTTTTGCCAAAAATTAGAGCCGAAACTGTTGCACCCTCTGTCATATATGATTTTTGCTCGGCTACTACAGAGGCCGACAATTCAAATTGTTCATACGTTTTAGTGTCCATGAAGTGAAAAATATTTCCACTGGAATACAAAAATTGGATCGGGTATACGCTGATTTGCGCCTCTTCGATTTTCTCATTGCCTTTGAAAGTCTTTGTCATAACACTGCCGTCCACCAAATTTTTTAGTCGGCAATTCACGATAGACCCGCCGCGTCCCATAACTTTTTGCGAATATTCGAGCACGCGATATGGCTGGCTGTTTAACTCGATTAACGTACCCTTTTTTAATTCTGTTATGGATAGCATTCAGCCTAACTCCAAATGTTCTATCAGCATATCTAGAGCTGCTAGGGTGGCTGATGTTAATTGGTGTCGGTTCATTGAGTACTCGTGTTTTGGCAGATGCACTAACTCACCCTCATCTCTAATTTCTACTTTGCCCTGACAGGCCGCAACAAAAACATGAGCTAAAACTTCAACAATTTGACCTTTATTATCAGAAATTACTTCTACCTGCCCATGATGAGTGAAGTCACTGGAGCCTAAATCCAGTGTTGTTTCCTCTATTATTTCTCTGACAATGGATTCCAAAGGTGACTCACCTTCGTCCAATTTGCCACCGAAACAACCAAGTTTGCCACCAGCTCCCATATTGGACGGTCGGCGTTGCATAACCAAACCATCCGGATGATCTAGAATCGCAATTGAAATTTCTACCTGTCTCATATTTGAAAGTTGATTGTTGTTAGTTGGAAGTTGAAAATTGCATTACTTCACTACAAAGGGAAGTAATGCCAGATGGCGGGCGCGCTTTATGGCTCGGGCTAGTTGTCGCTGTTGCTTGGCCGATAGGCCGGTCTTTTTACGGACATCGATTTGGCCATAAGTATTTATAAAACGCTGCAGCTGCTTGGCATCTTTGTAGTCAAAAAACGTATCTACATCTGGTCGGCGCATATTCATATTTTTTATCCTTTCGTATTTGTTTTAATTAGATTAACTATAGGAAAAAGAGCAGCGAGCTTGCCCAGGCTTGCCTGGGTCGGCTTTGCCGACGAGCGATGAGAAAAAACGTAGTTTTGTCTCATGTCCTAGAAAGGTATTTCCGATAGGTCGATTGGCTTGTCGTCAATGTCTTCGACTACGACATCATCCTTGCCCGCCGAAACTTCCGTATTGGAAGTTTGTGCGGGTGAATCAGTTTTGGGTTCAGAAGCCGGAGCTTCGGTGGCAGAAGTTTGATTTTGCTGCGGCGAGTAATCACCGCCAGTAGCAGCACTAGCAGCGGCTCCACCATCCAGAAAGGTTACATCGTTGGCGACAATCTCAGTATTTTTCCGCTTTGAGCCGTCCTGGGCTTCCCAGCTGCGGGTTTGCAAACGTCCGACCACCAGACATTTTCGGCCCTTTCTCATATACTGGCTGACTAACTCACCGAGTTTACCCCAGGCCACAACGTCGAAAAAATCGACTGCTTCTTGGGCTGAGCCGTCCGATCCAGTCCAGCTACGATTGGCAGCAATTGAAAAGGAGCAAACCGACTGGCCGCTCGGTATTGTCCGCAGCTCGGGATCTCGAGTCAGATTTCCCATGATGATTACTTGATTGAAACTCTTTGCCACTAGATACCTCCTTCGGAGTTAAAATTCAAAAAACAAATTCCAAAATTCATAGAAATTCCAAATTCCATTGGTATAAACATTTTGATTTTTGATTTTTGAGCGTTATCTGAAGTTTGAACTTTGAGGTTTGAAATTTTCATTTAGCTTCTTCTTTGTCGGATTTTTTCTCGGTAGATTTGGATTCCTTTTTGGGCTTTTGCACAGGCGGCTCAACATGTTTGGTTATCAAATGCCGCAAGACTTCGTCTAGGATAGTCAGGCCTCGATCGAGTTTAGCCACTCCGTCTGGTACCATATCGATTTCCCAGTAAATGTAGATCGCGAAATCTTGCTTTTTTATCCCATAGGCTAGCTTTCGCTTGCCCCAATTGTCCGTTTTGGAAGTCTTGCCGCCACTAGCCTTGATCAAATCTTCGATTTTTTTCAAAGGTTTATCGAGATCTATCTCAAGATCAGGATGCAGAAGAATTACTAGCTCGTATTTCGTATCCAATTTGGCTCCTTCCGCTGGTGGTTTCATTTTTTGAAACCGCCTGTTGTTCTTGGTCTACACCCACAGGCCGGAGGTTAGTTCTTAATACCGGAATTGTACCATCGCTTTACAGATGAGTCAATCTGTTGGCAATAAAATAACAGCTCGGGTGAGGGTGGTTTTGCGACCTAGGCTATTGAGAGCCGTTACTTCAAAACTATTCAGTCCCTGGTGGAGCAGTACCGGATAGACAAAACTGCCGTCGTCGTCCACAAAGACTTGGTCGGAATTGATATATATCTGTACATCTGGCCGGCTATGGCCCTTGATCTCGTATTTTCTGTTGCTTGAGACCGTGTCAGTCAGCGGGCTGATCAGGCTAAGACGAGGCGGTAAAACCAGCTGCAAGGTTTGCCAGACCAAATAACCCCCCAGCATAACTAGTAACAGGCTAAAAAACGTCCTCAACCCCAGATCGCTGACAGTAAAGAAGCTCAATTTATTGAATCGGTGACGATCCTGGCGAGTATTAGTTCGGCGAGGTGAGATAGCCAAGCCTAGATACTCGCTGTACGATCGCAGTATTCCCTGCTCATAGGCTGTCGGCAAGCCTGTCGGGCTGCCCCTTTCCAAATCTTTGAGTAAATTCAGGCTGATATTGGTATCTTCAGAGACTTTAACCAAACTCAGTCTCTTCCCACGACGTGCCGTAACTAGGAGTTTAGCTATCCTCGCCGAAGACTTCATCGAGACTGCTCACTAGTACTTCACGTGGTTTGACACCATGGCCCTTGCCGACAATTCCCTGATCCTCCATCTGGTCGATCAGCCTGGCTGCTCGGTTATAGCCGATACCCATCCGCCGCTGCAAGTAGGAAGTCGAGGCTTTGCCACTGTCGATTACTTCCCGCACAGCATCGCGGAAAATACTGTCGTCACTCTCAATGTCAGGCACGATGCCGCCTCGTCCGGTTAGCGTCACCGGCTGGCTGATGATGTCGGTGTTGTATTCCGGTGCCCGTTCCATGCGCAGATGGTCGGTAACGGCCTTGACCTCTTTTTCGGTGATCAGAGCACCTTGCAAGCGGCGCGGTTTGGACTGGCCCGGTGTCATAAATAGCATGTCCCCCGAACCCAATAATTTTTCAGCGCCGGCGCCGTCCAGAATGGTTCGAGAGTCGACTTGGCTGGCGACGGTAAAAGCGATCCGCGAGGAAATATTGGCTTTGATCAGACCAGTGATGACATCTACCGACGGCCGTTGCGTTGCCAATACCAGATGGATGCCGGTAGCCCGGGCTTTTTGGGTTAGTCGGACGATCAAACTTTCGACGTCGCGGGCTGCCATCATCATCAGGTCGGCCAGCTCATCAATCACGATCACTATGTAGGGCATATTTTCTTGGTTTTTCAGAGCGTTGTATTCGGAAATGTTGCGTTTGCCCTTTTCGGCCAGCATAGTGTAGCGCCGTTCCATCTCGGCTACCGACCATTTCAGAGCTGAAATGCATTTCTCCGGCTCGATGATCACCGGCGTGATGAGATGCGGGATGTCGTTGTAAAGGCCGAGCTCGACTTGTTTGGGATCGACCATGATTAGTTTGAGATTGGCCGGGGAGTTGCGATAAAGTAGACTGGTCAGGAAGACATTTATCATGACCGATTTTCCGGAATTGGTGGCACCGGCTATGAGCAAATGCGGCATTTTGTCCAGATCGGCTACTACCGCATCGCCTGAGATATCCTGACCTAGCGTGAAGGCTAATGGCGATTTGGCATTTGTCCAACCCTCAGATTCGAGCAGCATTCTGGCCCGAATAGTAGCTGGTTTTTTGTTCGGTACTTCGATACCGACAGCCCGCTTGCCGGGAATTGGTGCTTCTATGCGGATCGACTGGGCAGCTAGATTTAGGCGGATATTGTCGTCCAGACTGGTTATCTTGGTTAAGCGCACGCCGCTCGGAGGAGTCAGGGTGTATTGAGTAACTCTAGGGCCCACATTGATATCACCCATCTGCACTTCTATCTTAAAGTCGGCCAGAGTTTCTTTGATAATTTCGGCATTTTTCTTCCAATCGCCGGCATCGGCTTTGTCGATGCGGTTGTCGAGCAACTCAAAACTCGGGTTGTTCCAGTCGACGTCCTCAGCGGCTGTCAGTGGCTGCTGGTCCTCGGTCTCTGCAGGCTCGGTCACGGATTCGCCGCTGCTGCGCTCCAATGGAACATTAGTCTTCAGGGTCGGTTCGGCGTTGGAGTTTACTGGCTGCATCACACTATCGCTGGCAGTTTCTTCGTCACTTACTCTACCTGTAAATAGACTCTTCAGACCGGCCAGCAGCTGAGTCAAGCGAACATTGAGCGTCAACATTAGCGACACCAAAATCACAGCAATGATCACAATAGTGCCAGCAACTGTTCCCAGTAAACCAACCAGCAGAGTAGACAATAAATGGCCCGTCACGCCGCCGCCTTGGCCAGCCATGGCGAGCTCTAGTGAAGCGCCGTTAACCGAAGAAATATGAAACAAACCAGCTAGTCCGACAGCAAGAGTCAAGGCACCGAAAAATGTCATCCGGCTGAGCCTGTGCTCCTCTGAACGGAATATAAGTCCGGCCACTAGACCGAGAAGCGCCGGAGTCGCATAAACCGCTCGGCCGACGATCAGCCTGAAGGCATCGCTAACTGAACTGGCACCATTACCCTCAGTCGCCAGACCAACAACTATCACTAAAGCCAAAGCCAGCAACAGGACAGCTACAATCTCACTGACTAAACCTTCGACTAACGGGGTCGAATGCTCAGATTCGTGAGTTTCGGATTTTTTTCTTGATGAACGTCTACGCGCTTTTGCCATGCTTGAAGTATAAGGTAGGAAGTAGGATGTAGGAAGGGATAACTCATTCACCGTTTGCCGTTCACCGTTCACCACACATCACCCGTTTACCATGATCCATGGGTAATGGCAGATGGAAAATGTATGGAAAACGGAAAATGGCTAATGGAAAATGGACGAGGCCATAAGGCTGAGTACTAGCCGAGAGAGGAAACAGCGACTGGTTCAGGAGGCCCTTGGGGCTTTTCGTTGGCACCGAGCACATTTATCACCATGATGACTACCGGTGAACGGCGGGTATGCTCAAACAGATAATGAGTCATATGGTCTTTGAGTTCGGCTTTGAACCTATCAATGTCCACGCGCGTGAATCTCTGTTGGACGGCCCGACGTAGTTCTTGGCGGATGCCGTTCATTAGTTCTTCGTTGTCCTTCATATATATAAAGCCACGGGAAATGATGTCCGGGCTGGAAAGCAGGCGGCCAGTTTTGCGATCGATTGTCAGGACAGCTGTCAGGATGCCATCTTCGGCCATGACTATGCGGTCGCGGACAACCACACTGGGTACGATCGCTCCGGTATCGTCGACGAGGATGGTGCCAACTGGAGTTTTTGGTCCCAGCTTAGCTTTGCCATCGGCTATTTCTATCGAATCGCCATTGTCCACCATGAAGCATTCTTCGTTTTTCATCAGGCCGTTTGTGACAACGTTTTCAATGTGATAACCGCGGTGCAGCGGGCCGGCATAGATGGGCACAAAGTATTTGGGCCGGACTAGTTTGGCAAAATCGAGCAGTTCCTCGCGCCGGGCATGGCCGGAAACGTGCAATGGGCCGCAACCGTCGACCAAGTGATTTGGCGCTCTGAATTGTTTGACGCCGAGCCGGGCCAAATCATCACCTATCTGCTCGAAACGTATTTCATTGCCAGGGATTGGTGTCGAGCTGACGACAACGGTGTCGCTTGCTTTGAGTTTCAGGTGCTTGTGCTCGCCGATCGACATGCGCTGCAGGGCAGCATTGATTTCGCCTTGGCCGCCGGTGCAGATGACCAATACCCGGTGGTCGGGCATATTCGGCATTTGGCGCATAGCTGCCAATGTACCTTTTGGTATGCGAATCCTACCGAGTTTCACGGCGATTTCGACATAGGTCAGCATACTCCGGCCGTCGATAGCCACTTGCCGGCCGGTGGCAGCTGCGGCATCGATGACCATTTGAATACGGTTAATATTGGATGAGAAACAAGCGAAGAATACCCGGCCTTTGGCATTCTTGACGATGTCGTGGACGCTATCGACTAGAGTGCTCTCTGTCGGCACGCGGCCTGGGGTCTGGGCATAAGTACTCTCAGACAGTAGCAAGACAACACCTTCGTCACCGAGCGCCTTTAGGCGTTCAATGTCAGTCGGTTTATGGTCTAGCGGCTCGGGATCCAAACGGAAGTCGCCTGAATTGATGATTCGGCCGGCCGGGGTATCTATGACAATAGCTGAGCCATCGGGAACCGAATGAGTCATCCGGACCAGTTCGATGCTAAAAGGCCCAATTTGCTGCCGTTCGTGATTATCCATTTCCATCTCCACGGTTTGGAGGTCGTAATCAGTGGCCCCGCGCTCGCTATCGCCAAAGATCCGCTCGACTATGCCGATAGTGTAGCGGCTGCCGTAGACCGGCGCCGGATATTTGGGGACAATGTATGGCAGTGCGCCGACGTGGTCGAGGTGCCCGTGGCTGACGACATAGCCGCGGATTTTGTGTTTGATCGAATCTAGATAAGCTGTGTCAGGTATGCCAAAGTTCACGCCGGGCAGATCGATCGACAGGTCAATACCACAGTCCAGAATTATGGCATCATTTCCATATTCGATGACTTGCATGTTCTTCTCGCCGATGCCGTCCTGTCCGCCGAGCATAGTCACGCGCAAGGTGGTCGGGTCTTGGATGGGTACGAAATTGGCCCGGCGTTCTTCAGCGACTTCTTTGACATTATGGATGTCCATTAGTTTGGTAGCTGTTTCGACATTGCGCCGATTGGCGGCCAGAGCTTCGCCGCGATTGGTTTTTAGCGGAGTGGAGGTGACTTGCGGCCTTTTAGGCCGGTTTTGATTATTACCGCCGCCCGGCCTGATGTTTGGCCGGTTGAATGGTTTTGGATTTTGGGGTTTTTGGTTTGGTTGCATGTAAATGCTCCTTTTTTTATATGTTGAATAGTTGCGACTGGGTCTGATCGGACTCAGCCGTTAGTTTGCTTAGTAATATTGGGATCTTAGCGAAATCTGCTTTTAGAATTTCTTTTAGTGAGCCGTTGTAAAGTGCAGCTGCTGGGTGATAAAGCGCCAGATACGTTTGGTTAGCTTTTTTGAGCGCTTTGCCGTGAACTGCCGAAATAGACAGCGACGGGAAAAAGGCGCTCATGGCGTGGCGGCCTAGAAAAATGACTATCTTGGGCTTGATAATCTTGAGTTGGGCTAGAAGATATGGGAAAAAAGCAGTTTTCTCTTCGGGCAGCGGATCGCGGTTATTTGGTGGACGATATTTGACGATATTGGTGATGTAGACGTCTTTCCGGCTCATGCCGATCTCATTCAGCATTTCGTCCAAAAATTTTCCAGCCGCTCCCACAAATGGTTTACCTTGCAAGTCTTCATTTTTACCCGGTGCTTCGCCGATGAATACGATCTCAGACTCAGCATTACCGTCAGCAAATACTAGCTGGGTAGCGGTCTTGGCAAGTTCCGGACAGACTTTGTCATCAGTAATTTGCTTGGCGATTTTATCTAGCTCCTGTTGTTTTGTCATCCATTCTTTCCTATTGCTAGTTCCTAATTCCTAAATACGAAATACTACTTTGCGGCTTTCATGCTGAGTTTGTAACGGCCGCGGTCGTCGACCGACAATACTTTTATTGGGCCGGTGTCGCCCTCATGGACGACGTCGCCGGGGTGTTCGACGTGGTTTTCGGACATTTCAGAAACGTGGACCAAACCTTCGATACCTGGCATGAACTCTACAAAAGCTCCAAAATCCGTCACTTTGACGACCCGGCCTTCATAGATTTTGCCAATTTCCGGCTCGATGGTCAGGCTTTTGACCCACTCGACGGCTTTATTGCGAGCCTCTTGGTCAACAGCCGAGATCATAACTGATCCGTCGTCTTTGATGTCGATCTCAGCACCTGTCTCCTCGGTGATCTTGCGGATGGTTTCACCGCCCTTGCCGATAACGGCGCCGATTTTTTCAGGATTGATCTTGATGGTTTCGATCCGCGGGGCAGTTGGCGCCAACTCGTCGCGCGGCTTGTCGATGGTGGTGAGCATATGATCGAGGATTTCTTTACGGCCGGCCTTGGATTGTTCCAGCGCTTCGCGCAAAATCTCGATCTTTAGGCCGTGGACTTTCATGTCCATTTGCAAGGCGGTGATACCTTTGGCTGTTCCGGCGACTTTGAAGTCCATGTCGCCGGCGAAGTCCTCGGCATCGGCGATATCACTCAAAACGTAGTGCTTGTCGCCCTCTACCATTAGTCCCATAGCAATACCGCTAACCGGAGAGGTCAGTGGGACTCCGGCATCCATCAACGCCAGGCAGCTGGAACAGGTCGCAGCCATACTGGTCGAGCCATTTTGGCTCATTATCTCGGTGACGGAACGGATAGCGTATGGAAAATCTTCGACGGCAGGAAGTACCGGTTGCAAAGCTCGTTCAGCTAAATATGAATGGCCGATTTCGCGCCGACCTGGACCGCTCAAGCGTTTGATTTCACCGACCGTGTAGCCCGGGGCATTGTAGTGGTGCATGTAATTTTTCTCTGTATTTTGTTCCATGGTATCGATCATTTGGGCATAACTGGTCGGCGCCAAAGTCACGATATTCATGGCTTGAGTGAGACCACGGGTAAAGATGCTGGAGCCATGAACGCTCGGCAGTACGCCGACTTCGGATGATAGCTGGCGAATTTCGGTTAGTTTGCGGCCATCCGGTCG
>CAZLKQ010000011.1:0-17511 GCA_964560175.1 uncultured Candidatus Saccharibacteria bacterium | reverse complement strand
TCGGGGGTGCTTCATCGCTGCTCAATCTAGTTTTTAGCATCATTAGGCGAGTGCCGACCACAAAACCGTGCAAACAAGCCGACATCAGTAGGACTCCGATGAAGGGATTCAAAATAAAAATCGGCCGGGAGCGCAAGTAACTAAAATCTCTTACCAACTGGATGGAGATCGGCACCAAAAAGCCAATCGTCAGAAAGCTCAAGATTATTATCGAACCAAGGGCGGCAAGGCGTATAAGGATTCGTTCAAGGGTATGCTGTAGTAGTGCCGAACGCTTGGAATAGGCTGGACGGTGAAGATCTCCGACACTCTCTTTCAGTTCTTGTCTAGTCTCACTGGCAATTTCCTGGGCACTGAAGACAACAATATAGATGATACAGCCGACCAGTGCCCAAAAAACTCCCTGGGCTAGTGGCCCACTAAATTCAAAGTTGTCAATCAGCGATAAACCCTCGGTAATTTTTCTTGAAAATATTCCAAAGCCTAGATTGACCGAAGTCGAATCAACCAAGCTGTTGGCTAGCGGCAAGAGATTGACTATCGCTAGCCCCAACGTAGATAGGGTCATATAAACCAGAATTTCGGTTTTGGTGGGTTTTAGTATTTCAGAGCTCATGTGTAAATAATTTCTGTATCTAAAACTGATCGATTTTTGAGCGAAAGGCTTAAAGACCGAGGAGGCATATCCATAGATATGTCGACGAGCGGTGAGAGTTTTGTAGCCAAAAACTCGGCTGTTTTAGTAGGAAAGTTTATTTGGACATGAGCTCTAAGCATAAGTTACTTGCTAGTATGACACGCATTTCACACTTTTCCACCGCTAAGACCCAAACTTGGTGAGCTGCTACGATTAAGATAGTAAACCAGAGGTTTTTGATGAGCCTGATTTCGCCGAAGGTTATACAGCAGCAGTTGCAGCAATGGTTACATCCGATACGTTTGCGACTAGTGAGAGGTGAGATCGGGCGATTGCCGCAGTTGTTGTGGGAGGAAGAGCGGATAGAAAGCGCCGCTCAGGGTTGGTACAAAGGTGGCACGGTGTTGTTGGTGGCGACTAATCGTCGGTTGTTGCTAGTTGATCACAAGTGGCTGGACACCAAAATCGAGGAATTTCCCTATAATCGGATCAGTACCATCGAGAATGACTCAACACTTTGGGCTGGTAAGCTGATGGTCTACATGCCCGGTACCACACTGACCGTAAATTATATCAATACTCATAATCTGCGACATTTTTGTCAGGTTGTGATGGAGCATATTGCTGAGCCTTCCAAAATCCAGAGTAATGATGATACCCCAGTCCCCGAGGTGTATCTAAAACCCAGCATTGAATCTGAGGCCCAAATTCGCGAGAAGATGGACTATCATTTTCCTCACCTGCCCGCCCAGTAGTGCCCAATAAGGCTAAAAGTTACCTTATAAATCGTGCTGTATAATTATTCGGTCATGGGGAGAAGAGGGATTGGTCAATTTGAAAGCAGCCTAGTCGCGCTAGCAATGCTCGCCAGCGTAGTTGTCGTACCTTATTTATCCCAAGAAGTTACTAAAAGCGAAAGTGGGCCGGTCAATGGATCTACTAGCGGATCATCACTCAAAGTCGAGGGTTACGGTAGCGAAGCTCAAAAAGGGGCCGCCGGCAGCTTGCAAAACGCTTCCTCAATAGACCAATCCAGTAGCGAAAGCTCAAAAAGCTTGCAGAACCCGGCTAATGATCGTAGCATCCAGCCAAATGATGGCCAATCGTCGTTTTAATATTTAGGAAGGAGAAAAAATGAGCAAAGCAGTAATTGTAGGTGTTGTAGCCGCAGTAATAATCACCGTCCTAGTCGGCGGTGGAATTTATCTGGCCAGTCGCAATGAACCGGCCAAAGATAGACCTACACCGGGTGGTACAATTGCACTCGATATGGACTCAGATCAAGTTTTAGATCAACAACAATCAGACCAGCCAATACTAGAGGGTTACACGCCAGTGGGAACCGTCGATGAGCTGCAAATCATTGATCTCAAGACAGGTACAGGTAAGACCGTAGAGCAGGGTGCTACTATCACCGCCCACTACACTGGCGCGATAGCTGCCAACGGTAAGATTTTCCAAAGTTCAAAGACCTTTGGTGATGGCAAGCCACTCCAGTTTAGTCTTGACGGCGTTATCCCAGGCTGGACGCAGGGTGTACCCGGCATGAAAATCGGTGGGATTCGCCGTTTGATCATCCCGGCTGAGTTGGCTTACGGGGCCAATCCACCGTCTGGTATTCCCGCTAATGCCGCATTAGTTTTTGATATTGAATTGGTTTCCATACCTTAACCGGCATGATACACTGCCTGTAGTGCTAATGATTAATATACAAACACTAAATACGTAGGAGCCAACTGACTTTGGACAGCATTAAGAATATTACAATTTACTCGACAACAACATGCGCTTATTGTCCGATGGTCAAAGAATGGTTGAAGCACAAAGGCTTGGCCTACGAGGAAGTGATGTTGGACCGCGATGGTCGGGCCAGAACCGAGGAAATGATCCAAAAATCCGGCCAGATGGCAGTGCCAGTCACGGTTATCGAAAAAACCAATGGCCTTCAGTCGGTAGTAGTTGGCTATAATCTACCTCAGTTGTCGGCCGCTATAAGTTAGGAGTTGGGAGTTAGGAACTAGGAGTTAGAGAAGGTAAAGTAGAGGGAATATGAGCGCAAAGACTGATCATGAGTTGATAATTATTGGGGCCGGTCCGGCCGGACTGAGTGCTGCTATTTATACCACTAGAGAAGATATCGAAACTGTTATGATGGAAAAAGGCGTCATCGGCGGTTTGGCGGCTATCACCGACAGCGTCGAAAATTACCCAGGTTTTTCCAAAGGAGTAGCCGGTTTGGATCTGGCCGCCGAGCTGCGGGCCCAAGCCGAGCGTTTTGGCACCAAAATAGAGCTGGGCGAAGTCACCAATATCAAGGATGAGAACGGCATCAAGATTGTCGAAACTACTGACGGACCCAAGACCACCAAAGCGATTTTGATTGCTACTGGCACCGACTACAAAAAAGTCGGCGTGCCCGGAGAGCAAGAATTTTTCGGCAAAGGCGTGCATTATTGTGCGACGTGCGACGGGCCATTATTTCGTGACAAAAAGCTAGTAGTGATCGGCAGCGGCAACTCGTCGGCCCAAGAAAGTCTATTTTTGACTCGATTTGCCAGCAGCATCGACATTTTGATTCGCGGTCCGGCTTGGAAAGCCTCGGATATCTTGATAGATAGGATCGCCAAAGATCCAAAAATAACCGTTCATTTCAACACAACAACTGAGAAAATTATTGGTGAAGGTATTTCGGTCCGAAAAGTCATCGGCCACAACAAAACTACCGATAAGGACATCGAATTTGCGGCCGATGGAGTTTTTGTATTTGTCGGTCTGATGCCGCAAACACAGTTTTTGAAAAATTCGGCTGTCAAGCTCGACGAGCGGAATTTTGTCATCACCGATAACCGGTTGGAGACGGCGATTCCCGGCGTTTTTGCAGCCGGTGATGTCCGGCATGGCGCCACCATGCAGATCGCCTCGGCCGTCGGCGAAGGCGCTACAGCTGCGTTGATGATCCGCGAATACTTAGAGAAAGATGCCTAAATCAACCACACCAGAAAACGGGGTGGAACAAACAATTGAATTCTCTTTGCAGGATGATATCGGCATAACACTCGAAGAATTACAGGTTTTGGTAGCGCAAGAGGGTTTTTTTGATATATGGGTTGGTGAGTACGCATCGGACCGGTCTACCCTCGAAGAATACCGTAGAGGTGTTCAAATTCGTACCAACCGATTACTAACTGCAATGGGGTTGGATTTAGCAACTTGGCAAGAAGCTATTGTTGATGCTGACGGTAGCGGCAATTTTTATTGGCTGGACAAGAGTAATCATGCTCGCGAGAGAATAAGAGTTGCTGGTTATCCATCACCCGGTGAATGTATTTGTCACATGGCTTATTATGGACTCGATATTGAGGGCGACGAAGCCGGTGGTTGTTCTATCCGATTGGACTTCGAACTTCCATCCGGACTGGTGGCAAGTTTGACGAGTAGTAGTGACTTTTGGACTGAGCGGGAGGATATTACTGATGAAGATGATGAACAAAAAGAGTTCATTTCAGTCGAGTTCAACGTCGAAATCGAGCTAAGAATAACATCACAAAATCGTCTAGGGACTTAAGCTGCTTCTAGCTTAACAACTCTGTGGTCAAGTAATTTGACATCTTTGTCGGTCTGTTTAACCGCCAACTTTATGATCTTTACATCGCCTTTCAACTCCGAAACATCATCTTTGAGCTTCGAAATATCATCGCGCATCTCAGGTACATGTTTGACATATTCGAGGACAGCTTTATTCTGACTCTTTATATCTTCGAGCAATGCTTGAGTGTAACTGTCATCGAGTTTTTTCATGTCTTTAGTATAACAACACTTGCTGGTCGCAGAAAGTGGTAAAATAGTATTTGAAAAAGACTTGGAGGTCTCGAGAATGAAAAGGATTTTAATAATTCTGGCGGTGTTGGCACTACTGGGTGGCGGTTGGTTTTTATTTAGATCATCTGATATTGGGCTTCCAAAAGAGTCTGATCCAGCCAGCACCAACACTTCAGTGGACGAATTAAGTACGCAAGTCGAAACTTTAAGTACAAACGACAGAGATTTTCTAAAAGATGCCAATTTTGGTGAGATGGTCGATGCGACCGGACAGACTGAAGTTACTATTACTATTAATGATTTTGTCTTTGAGACGACGGCGCTAACTATCAACAAAGGCACCAAAGTAACCTGGACCAATGTCGGCAATATCAGTCACAACGTCGTGTCCAGCACTAATAGCCCGGACACCTTCCTGGGGCATGAAGAACTACTGGGAAATAGTGACAGTTTTGACCACATTTTCGACACAGCGGGAACTTTTTACTATTTCTGTAGCCCTCATCAAGATCAGATGCGTGGCATTATCAAGGTCGTCGACTAGTTCAACTGACGATTCTTTCATGAAAGACCGAGCACTAAAGGCCTTCTCCAGAATAAGAACTTGGAGTAAAAAATGGTGATTTTTGAGCGAAAACCTAAACAACTGACAATGCGTAACGGTAGTTACGGGGCGGAAGTTATTGAGGTTTGTAGCCGAAAAGGACAGTTTTTGAACGAGGAGTTATTTTGCAGAAGGCCTTAACTACGTACCAGATAGCTGCCCTGCAAGCCCGGGCATATCGGGCCTTGAAAAATTTTGTCAGCGATCATTTGAAAAAAAACCAACTAACCTTTGTTCAGTGGAGTGTTTTGGGCTTGGCTTTTGATTACACCGGCCGTGGTGGCGTTAAGGTTTCTCAGTTGGCTGATCTTTTGAGGGTCGAGATCTCACTGATCACCGCCACGCTTAATTCTTTGGAACCGCGTGGTTTGCTGGAAAGAGTCGATGACGAAACAGATGGTAGGGCCAAAAGGGTAATTGTCACTCGGACTGGTGAAAAACTGGTCAAAAAAATCGAGAATAAACTTTCCAAGCAACTGGACGAGTATCTCGACGACATCCATGATTCACAGCTGGCGCAGTACATTCGGACCATGCAGCACCTTGCCAAAAAAGAGCCCTAAATTTAAATTTAGCAATGAAAAAAGCCCGGCTAGAGCCAGGCGCTTTTCTTGGTGGAGCTGAGGGGATTCGCACCCCTGTCCGATCGGATTACACGTGGATTTCTACAAGCTTAGTTAATCTAAATTGCAAGCACGACTACGAGAGATTAACAAAAATAGTCGGCAGGTTGCTGGCAGTAGCCTTAGTCAAATAGTCAACCAGCGGGGCTATTTGACGCAACCGCAATATGACATCGAAAGCTGACCCAGCGGTGTCGGTCAAATCGACGGCTCTAGAACTTAAGCTAGAGCTAGCGCTGGTTGAAGTCTGCCCGAAAGCTTATTCAACCAACTAAGAAATCCGTTTGGATTTATTGGTTGGATGGTAACGCCATACCTTAACGGCTTGCCTTCGCACATGTAAAAGTTCCGTCGTCTAACAAATGACAGCCCCACGACAGGGTCGCAAAGCGACTTTAGATATTATAGCATGATTCTCGCAACTTTCAACTAAAATCTGCTCATGCTTGCGAATAAGGCGTTTGCGTCGGATACTTTAGTTCAGATGTAACTGGAGACGACGATGTCCTCACCCGAAGAACCAATAGAAAAACAAGATGACTTGGTGCCATTGCCTGTCTACGCTGATTTAATAGACGAAGGAATTAGCATTCGCAATGGCTACGCTGATTTAGACGAAAGAAACAAAAAAATAATCGAGGATACTAGACGTTTGTCGCAGTCGGTGCGAGAAGGTAATTCCACCGGAGATATGGCCGTTGATATTTTTCTAGCTGAACAAGGCGAATTTATTTGGACGAGTGATGATTTGGTAGCTGACGTGCAAGCCATCCGAAATGTCCTAGAATATTTAAAAGATAGATCTGGTCAACCGATAATCGTTGGTACGGTGAATAAGTCAGTGACAAAAAGTGCATTTGATATGAAATTTGGCTTCGCGAATGATCAAAAGATAGTTATTGAACCTAGGCCAGGTGAGATATCGATTCCGACTGTCACTATTTTCAAAATGTGTGATGAGGCCAAATTCAAGCATGGTAAATTCATCGACCCCGTACTAGAACCTATTGATGAAGATGAGGGTAGCTTGTTGAGGCTCCGCAATCTTTCCAAAAAACAAACCACATTTGAACCTGACGCAAAATACGATCACTTGAATTTTGTATTGGCTGGTGAGGACGTGGTGAGATTTATTGAGTTTATGGATAACGAATCGGGAAAACTCATGCTTCAATACTTTAGGATGGCTACACTGAGTGGTATTGAAATGGATGTGCCAGAAAAAGCATTAGAGGCTTATCGCCGGATGTGTGTGGAGTTCTCGTCAGAATTGATCGCTAAGGCAGCGCAGATTCGCCCCGAACACACAGACCTTGACATTTTAAAAGCAAAATCATTGGGCTTTACATCCGTTGAGGCTGCAACAGACTTTGGATATTATTTCTCGAGAGGTGTTCGTGAAAAACCACTTGGTGGTCGAGTTCCCGAAATTCAGCTCAATAATGATGAGAGCACAAAACAATAGGAGAAGATTTATGACGCATGAAACTGTAGGCAGCAGAAGAGAGCGGCTGAGCGAAGATGTTGTTAGGCAGAATTTAGATACCATTATCGATAATTCCTACTGGATTTCCGCTAATGGCAGAAAATTAAGGGATGCCTTTGACGACCCTAGTTTATACCCGACTGTCCAGATTATTTCACGAAGCTCATCAATAGGATTAAGCCTTTTCCTCGATGACGAAATGAGTCATCCTGGGAATCGTGAGCGCAGAAGAGTCAGCCACCGCGGAGGAGGAACTTATCTCGAGGGTCGGCCAGTTGCGATTGAACGAAAAATTGATGATGAAGAACAAATGCAAGCAACTGACTACCTCGTAGTCGACCTTGCAGAGCAAGGTGAGCCTGAAATGTTGTGTTATTTTGGACTTAATAGAACTCTTGAAGGTTGTTACGTTGAAGCTTTTAAAACTCTTTAGATTTAGAAGATCTACATCACAAATATTAATTTGTGATAGCTTATTGTTATGAGTAAAGACATTAGTCTAGATGAGGCAATCGCAAAGCTAAATGCTGACGAGTTCGCACACGAAGCAGCAGTCAGAAGAAGGGCAGTTGCAACCAATCCAGTTACACGTTTTTTAGCCGCTAGTGCCGTTAGGAAATCCGAAAGTGCCGTTTCAGACAGCCATGAGCATGCAGAGATGCTGGCTGACCTGGAGATATTACTCAGCAGAGATCCTGAGACTACAGACTAGCTAGCGTTAATTTTTGTTATACTGGGCGAATAATGCCTGATTTTAATAAAATTCTTGATGCCGGCAAGGTCGGTGACGGGATCGTCAATACGGTTATCGAAATTCCTAAATGGTCGACACTCAAGATCGAGTGGAACCGCCAGCTGGCAGTTTTCGAGCTAGACCGGGTCGAGCCGAGTATTTTTGCCAAGCCGGCCAATTACGGCTTTATCCCGCAGACACTCGACGAGGACGGCGACGAGCTTGATACCTTAGTATTGACCAACGATCCGATCCCAACTGGCGTTTATCTCAAGGCCAAGGTTATCGGCGTGCTGAATTTTGAAGACGATGGCGAAATGGACCACAAGATCATCTGCGTACCGACCGATGACCGCAACACAGGGGATGCCATAAACTCCATGGACGATCTCCACGACCAGTGGAAACAGAAAATCGAGCATCACTTCGCCCATTACAAAGACCTGAAAAAGCCCGGTTCGACTAAAGTCCTGGGCTGGGGCAACATCGACGACGCCAAAAAGATAATCTTTGAGTGCATTGATCGCTACAAGAAACAGTAAATGTCTCGGGATCACACTGATTATTGGATTAAGAAACTAGGCAAGTATGAGACCGCGAGCTGGTCTGGTGGGCCATCGCTGTTTGCTAAGCAAGCAATCAAATTCTTTCCCGAAAAGGGCAGGATTTTAGAGTTAGGCGCGGGTGTCGGCCAAGATGGTAAGTGGTTCTCAACAAAAAATTACCAGGTGCTATCCACCGATCTGACAGACAAAAATAAAGAATTGGGTGAAACTACCAATTTCAAAACTCAAAAAAATGATCTGTCAGAGCCTCTGAACTTTGAAAAATCCTCCTTTGATGTTGTTTATGCCCACCTTTCACTCCATTATTTTTCTGCGGAGCGCACCAGGGAGCTTTTTGATGAAATTTATGAGATTCTCAAACCTGATGGAATCCTTGCATTTATCGTAAATAGTACCAAAGACCCGGAAATTACTGATGGGGAAGAGATAGAAAAGAACTTTCGAGAAATTGACGGAATAGAAAAGAGATTTTTTGACTTAGAATTTACCAAAAAACTGACTAAAAGGTATAAGATTTTCATCTGTAGTGACAGAGGTACTTCGTATAAAGACAAGGAAAAGGGCATATTCCAACTCATCCAATTTGTCGGTCAGAAAAGATAAACATAAGTTGGTTGAATAGTCAAACATGTTAGAATTATTATTGATTTAATAAGGTTGCATTGTGGCTGATCCCGAGACGAATTCAAGCGCTGAGCATTCAAAGATACAAATTCTTTATCACGGGGACGAAATCGGATATGACTTGGCTAGTCGAGCTGTCTTGGCTGAACACTGGGAAAAAGAAGACTGGCAAGACGATGAAATTTATGAATTTTACCAAAAAGTTTTTGCTGAAATAGCCGCTCATCCTGCTGAATTTGTCGCTGAGTATACTGTAAGAGAACATGGCATATCATTTAAAGTCACTATTCCTGATACAGAAATGCCAGTGAGGTTTCAAAGTGGAGCACTTTCAGAGGGTGGAGTTATTGTAAATCCCATCTCCCCTGTTGATGCTTCGGCGGCTTTACCTCACTGGAAGGAAGCGCCTCCAGGATTTGAAGCATTTTTCCCATCAGGCTCAATGCCCATCGACATCGCTTATCGTGAACCGCAAATTAATATATCAGGTATACGTACTGGCCGGAGGCGTAGCCAAACTGAGATACTGGAATCGACACTTCTGATAGGCGATACGGCGGTCATAGAGGCAATTGATGGACTTTATGAAAGTGGGCAGGCAGGCATTGCAGCGGAATTGGCTTGTGCCCTGTCTCTCGTATCTACTGTACATAGTCGACGTGCGCTAGGATTCCCAAAACTTTTACCGGAAATCGCCAAAACACTCGATCTGTATCAAAGCAGATATACATTAAAAAAACGTCAAGGAATAGAATTTGAGGAACAGGTTTCTAGAGCCAAAGAATTGCTCGGACTCTTTATGGCTACTAACGAAAATTCATTACGTTCCGAAAAAAGCCAGACTACTAAACACAACAAAACAGCCATGCGTATTTTTACTTCAGATTCGTACAGCAAATATGAATACAGAAGCAATCCCTTGAAAGGCTTTATATCAAATATGGAAGCGGCGCACCAGGAGATTAAGGAACACCAAATTCCACAAGTTAAGTTATATCTCACAGCGCTCGAAGCGCTCATGTCAGCGAGCATTAAATAATCTAAAATTCTCATCATGTTAATGTAAAAAGCACAACGTTTTTTACTTGCGGTCTGCCTCTGGGGTGCGTAAACTAATCATAAGTAGTAACTAAAAAAGAAAAACTACAAAAACAGATGAGTACACGAGTTGCCATAAACGGTTTTGGGCGTATTGGGCGTAGTGCCTTCAAAGTCGCATTTGAACGCGACGATATCGAAGTGGTTGCTATCAATGACCTGACCGATGATCATACTTTGGCTTATTTGCTTCAGTACGATACAAATTATGGTACTTATGATAAGAAAGTAACTGCTGATGAGAGCCACATTGTCGTAGAAGACATGAAAATCCCTGTTTTTGCAGAAAAGGATCCGCTCAAACTTCCCTGGAAAGATCTCGAAGTAGATGTGGTTATTGAAAGTACTGGGCACTTCACTAAAACTGAAGACGCTAAAAAACATATTCAGGCAGGAGCCAAGAAAGTTGTTATTTCGGCCCCCACTAAAAGTGTGGATGCCGACACATTTGTATTGGGTGTAAACAATGAAAAATTACAGAACTCTACAGTTGTAGTTTCAAACGGTTCTTGTACAACCAACAACATCACTCCAGTAGCAGCAATTATCGAAAATCACTTTGGTATCGAAAAAGCCATGATGACGACTATCCACTCTCTTACCTCGGAGAGTAATGTCCTGGTAGATTCGCCAGGTGGAAAAGATATGCGCACAAACCGCGCAGGTCCAGAGAATATAATCCCCACAACTACAGGGGCAACAATTTCAGCAGCACAAGCTATGCCTTCTTTGAGTGGGATCTTTGACGGCTTGAGTATTCGAGTTCCAACACCAATCGTTTCTCTGAGTGATTTCATTTTGATTACCAAACGCGATGTGACTGTTGAGGAAGTTAATGATGCATTCAAAAAAGAGGCAGCCAAGGATGAGTGGCAAGGAATTTTGTCCGTAACTGAGGAGCCATTGGTATCAAGTGACTTCATAGGCAACTCCCATTCTGCGATTGTTGATTTGAATCTCACTAAAGTCGTCGGCGGCAATATGCTAAAAGTCGTCGCCTGGTATGATAATGAGTGGGGATACAGTAACCGGTTGGTCGAATTAGTGGCTGATCTGGGCAAATTTATTTCGGTATCAAATAAATAAAAACAAAAAGGAGAAATCATGTCAGATTTCAAAACACCATATCAACAAGAATCAGTAGCAGCAGTCCTGAGCAGCCTCTGGCGCCAGTACGCGCCGGTTCGAATTCGCAACGACTAAGCCCCTTGGTTACACCTCCCAAGTGCTGGTCTTTGTTACGCCTGAGTACTAAACTACATAAATGAAAGTATATCTGACGTCTGATCACGGCGGTTTCGAGCTCAAAAAAGATATTCTGCAACATTTGAAAAGCAGCGGTGTCGAAGTTGAAGATTTAGGACCCGACAAACTTAATCCCGAGGATGATTACGTCGACTACGCTCAAAAAGCTGCTCAGGCACTACTGGCTGGAAGCGCCGATGACAGGGTGGTGATGGCATGTCGGACTGGTGAAGGTGAGGCCATCGCAGCCAATCGGTTCATAGGTATCCGGGCGGTTATCGTCTGGAACGAGGAGGGAGCCAAATTGGCCCGCGAAAAAAACGACAGCAATGTTTTGTGTCTTGCGAATGACTTAGTAGCCGAGGGCAAGAATTTAGAGATTCTCGATACCTGGCTCAACACCCCATTTTCTGGTGAAGAGCGGCATGTTCGGCGTATCAAAAAACTCGATCTGTTGTAATGTCATCTATTATTTGTCCTACGATCACTGAGAAGTCGCTGCCTGATTACAACAAATACCTGGAAATTCTCGAGGAATTTGCCACCCGTGTTCACATCGATTTTGCCGATGGCGAGTTCGCGCCGACCAAGTTGCTAAATGTCATCGAAGCCCATTGGCCGACCCACATTCATGCTGATTTCCATCTGATGATGCGTGATCCGCTCAAGGAAATTGAGACCGTTATCTCACAACACCCTGGATTGGTCATCTTGCACGCCGAGTCGGAGAATGTATCGGATATGATCGATGAACTAAATTCACTGCGTATCAAGACCGGCATTGCGCTATTGCCCGATACTTCGGTTGAATCTGCAGGGCCTTTGATTGAAAAAACTGAACACATCTTGATTTTCGCTGGCCATTTAGGCTATCAGGGTGGGGAGGCTGATCTAAGCCAACTCGAAAAAATAGCCGAAATACGCCGTATCAAGCCAGAAATAGAAATCGGCTGGGATGGCGGAGTCAACGAAAAAAATATTGAGCGTTTGGCCGATGCTGGCATCGATGTCATAAATGTCGGCGGCTACATTAGAAATGCCACAGATCCAAAAAGTGCTCATGCTAAACTGGAGAAGCTACTAAATTAGGTAAGTTCTAATGACCTTCAAGCAACTCGAACTTAAAGCCAACGAAATCCGCCAGGACATTATCAAGATGCTGGTGGAAGCCGGCAGCGGCCATTCGGCCGGCCCACTAGGCATGGCAGATATTTTTACAGCCTTGTATTTCCACGTTTTACATCACGACCCCGGCCAACCGGATTGGGAGGGCCGTGATCTGTTAGTTTTGAGCAATGGCCACATTGTACCGGTTCGCTACGTGACAATGGCCCACGCTGGTTATTTCCCTAAAAAAGAGCTGCTAACGCTGCGCAAATTTGACTCCCGTCTCCAAGGCCACCCCGAGCGAGTCCGGCTGCCTGGCCTGGAAACCACCAGTGGTCCGCTAGGCAGTGGTCTCAGCCAAGCCTGCGGGATGGCACTGGTTTTGCAGCGCGAACAAAATCATCAAAGGCGAGTTTATGCACTATTGAGCGACGGCGAACTTGACGAAGGTAATTCCTGGGAAGCCGCTATGTTTGCCGCCAAGTATAAATTGCCATTGACAGCCATAGTTGACCGCAACAACATCCAGATAGATGGCCCGACCGAACAAGTCATGCCACTCGAGGATTTGGCTGCCAAGTGGGAAGCCTTTGGCTGGCATGTCTTGGAGATCGACGGCCATAATATGCGCGAGATCATCGAGGCTTGCGACGAGGCCAAGGCGATCGTCGAAAAGCCAGTCGTGATCATTGCCCATACTATTCCTGGAAAAGGTGTGGACTACATGGAGTACGACTACCGTTGGCACGGCAACCCGCCTGGAACTTTAGAACTAGAAGGTGATCCGCCAAAAGCCGACCAAGCCAAAGAGGCAATGCACGAGCTACGCACCTTGAGCGGCAAGATCCGAGGCGAACATGAGTAAAATCAGTATGGTGTATTCGGTATTCAGTATTCTGTATTCAAATTCTTATACACAATACTCAATACACAATACTGTATACAGAGGCCAACATGTCTAAGTATGCTCCACACCTGGTAAAGAACCTTTTTTCTAAGGAAATTAAAGAAGAAGCAATACGCAGTGGTTTTGGCAAAGGCTTGCTCGAGGCCGGCCAGCGCGATGAGCAGGTCTGGGCGCTTTGTGCCGATCTGACCGACTCGACCAAGATGAATCTTTTCGCCAAAGAGTTTCCGGAACGTTTTGTCGAAGTCGGTGTCGCCGAGCAAAATCTAGTAACTGTAGCCAGCGGACTGACGGCTATGGGAAAGATTCCATTTTGCTCGTCTTACGCCGCTTTTAGTCCGGGGAGGAATTGGGAGCAGATCAGGACAACAATTTGTCTGAACGAGCGACCGGTTAAAATCGTTGGCTCGCATGCTGGTATTTCCGTCGGGCCTGATGGCGCGACTCACCAAATGCTCGAGGATATTGCTCTGATGCGGGTTCTGCCGCACATGGTAGTCGTTGCGCCAGGAGATGCTATTGAGGCGCAAAAAGCTACGCTGGCGATGGCTGACGACGATATTTATGCTGGTTATTTGCGTCTAGCTCGTGAGGCGACGCCGATTTTTACAACAGACAGTTCGCCATTTGAAATCGGCAAGGCCTATGTGCTACGGGAAGGGACTGACATCACTCTAGCCGGCACTGGCACTATGACTTATCAGCTATTGGTGGCGGCCGAAATTTTGGCCAAGAAGAAAATCGATGCCGAAGTAATACACGTGCCGACCATTAAGCCGCTTGACACTGTAACTATCCTAGCTAGTGCTCGTAAAACCGGTCGCGTGGTGACAGCCGAAGAAGCCCAAGCAGCCGGTGGTTTTGGCAGCGCGGTTGCCGAGCTTCTGGGTGAAGAACATCCAGTGCCGATTAAACGCATCGGTATGCTTGATCATTTCGGCGAATCAGGGCAGCCAGATGAACTACTCGAACATTTTGGCCTGAGCGGCGCCAAAATCGCCGGCCAAGTAATTGAATTCATCTCAAATGAGTAATCAAATTGCAGATGTATGGGTTGTAGCTGGTGCACCAGGGGCTGGTAAAACTACGGTTTCAGATGTTATTTTACAAATATTAACTCCAACACCTGCGTTACTTGATAAGGACACTATGTTTGGGTCATTTACAGCCGCAATTCTAGCTGAAGCTGGTCGGCCTAACGGTGAGCGCGAAGGCGATTGGTATGATGAGCACATTAAAGTTCATGAGTACGCCGGTATGATAGCAACTACTCGTGAGATAAGAGCCAAAGGTTGTCCAGTACTTTTATCAGGGCCATTTACAAGCCAAATTCATAACGTTGAAACTTGGAATGGTTGGGTGGATCAACTAGGTGGGAAACTTGTTCATTTGGTATGGGTGCAAACTGACAAAGAAACGCTCAGAAAAAGATTGGAGCTGAGGCATTCCGAACGTGACACCGAGAAACTAGCAAAATTCGATGAGTTCGTGAACTACATGCAGCTAGAATCACCTCCACCAGTAAATCATTTCGTAGTTGATAATCGTAAATCTGCAAGCGACACTATTGAAAAACAGATAACAAAACTATTAAAGTTTGTTAACTGAAGCCTCATAAATACTCTCAATAGAATCAGATAAGGTAGAATTGAATTCGCTATCGGATTGGTCAGCGGCTAACCCTTCGGCTAGAGCTCTGTTGAAACTGGCAATCACGCCGTGATTTGCCCGTAATTTAGCATTGGCCTCGTCGCGGCTATAGCCACCCGAGAGTGCTACGAATCGCAGGACTTTCGGATGTTCGACTAATTCCTGGTAAAAATCGGCCGTCTCTGGCAAAGTCAGTTTCAACATCACTTGTTGGTCAGGCTTTAAATTATCAAGACTTCGGAGTATTTCATTTTTTAGCAATTCTTCGGCTTGAGCTTTTTGATCGCTCTTGATACTGACTTCTGGCTCAACAATTGGCATCAGATCTGCGGCCAATATTTTTTGAGCATATTCAAATTGCTGTTTTACCACGCTTTTGATGCCGACGGGATTGGCAAGATTGATCACCGAGCGCATTTTGGTGCCAAAAACATCATTTTGTTGGGCTTTTTGCAGTTTAGCGTCTAAATCATCGATCGGCTTCATCATTTGGACGCCATCGCTTTCGTCTGCCAAGCCGTTGTCGACTTTCAAAAACGGTACTATTTGTTTCTTTTGCCAGAGGTACTTGCCGGTCGACAGTCCTTCGATGGTTGAGGTCAAAGTGATTTCGAACAAAATTGTGCCCAAAATATGCTCGCTAGTAAAACTTAGGCTGGTAATCAGTCGGGTGCGCATCTGGTGGACCAGGTCGAACATTTCGACTTCATTTTTATATTGGCTTTTGGCGATGCCATATTGTTCCAAAAGTTTAGGTGTCGAGCCGCCACTTTGATCCAGGGCAGCGATGAAACCTTTGTCGTTTTTCATTTTCTCGAATTGCTGGGGGTTCACTGAACCCATTTTATATCTCCAGTCTGTTAAGCGAAAGTAATTCTGGTGAGTGTCTGGTGGTAGTTGTTCTGAGGAAGCATATCCATAGATACGTTGACGAAGAAAACTGGCGCCAGATGCCGCCAGAATTGTTTGAGGCTGGAGGGGAGATATAGGGTGGGTTCATAACCAAATCTTACCATAGCCCGGCTTCGTCTAATCCTGATAGACAAGTGTTACTTCATCAATATTGCTCAAGAGCAAATCATGGTCTTTGTCGGGGATATTTTTTGAATAGTATGTGAGCAGTCCATTTTCCATAGGCACCCTGAAGCCGCGGCCATAGCCTCTGAGATCTTCTGGCTCAAGTGCGATTCTACTTCCTGTTGAAAAGGCAAACTCTATGCCTATACCCAGTGCTGAAATAACACCACTATTTGCGCGTTGAGTTACGGGTAGGGCAATTTGTTGTTCACCGTCAACTACATCTATGCAAAGAAGACCGGAGTTTGCGGTGATTCTTATCTCATCAAAATTCACCACCTCTTCTTGTCGGGCTATCCAAAGCTCCACTAAAGATCTAAAAACTATTCGGTTTTCCTCTGAGAGGGTTATACCATGGGAAAAATTTTCCATGAAACGATCGTAAGCTCGGTAACAATATTCTCGTACCTGGCCTTCTAGTGGCAAATTAAAGGCATTGCCTGTAAGTTCCCAGTGGTGTTTTGGATCGGCTAATTCGCCAAATTTTAACATGGGCAATTAGTATGCCAGATAACTCACCACACACAAGCACAAGTGTTATAATTTCGCCATGGCCAAGGTTATAGCAATCGGCGCGGCAGTGCAGGATGTATTTTTGTCCGGCAAAGTTTTCAAAGCGGTTTGTGAATTTGACGGCGACTGTGTCGAAGAATTTCCACTGGGTGCCAAACTAGAAGTCGACGATATCGTGATCAGTACCGGCGGCGGCGGTACCAACGCGGCGGTGACATTCGCCCGGCAGGGGCTGGAGTCGCAATTTATCGGAGTAATCGGCAAAGACGAGGCCGGCGAGCTGGTGCTACGCGATCTGGAAAAGGAAAAAGTCGATACAAGTGATATCATCAAAACCGACAAATTTCATACCGGCTACTCGACGTTGATGCTCAGCCCCAACGGCGAGCGGACGATTCTAACCTACCGCGGGGCCTCTGAGCACTTTGACAAAGCAGATTTCGATCTCGAACACATCGAGGCTGATTGGCTCTACATCACTTCATTGGCCGGCAATCTAGATCTACTCGGCTATCTGCTGCAACTGGCCCAGGACAAAAAAATCAAAGTCGCGTTCGATCCCGGCAAACGTGAACTCGAAAAATCTGATGAGCTCAAAAAACTTCTACCCAAACTGACTTTGCTCAAAGCCAACCGCGACGAACTCGGCAAACTAACTGAGGGTAAAACTGCCGAGGAGATCGTCAAGGAACTCATTAAAAACATCCCATTGGTTGTTGTCACCGATGGTGCCGCCGGGGCAGTCGCTTCGGATGGCAAAATCATCATCAAAGCTGGGATTTATGAGGATTTGCCAGTAGTCGACCGGACCGGTGCCGGCGA
>CAZLKQ010000010.1:0-19687 GCA_964560175.1 uncultured Candidatus Saccharibacteria bacterium | reverse complement strand
CCTGCAGATGATAGCGAAGGCTTTTTAGCTTATCTAACATGAATCCAGTATACCCTGTTCAGACGGCAGTGCTAACGCTTACCCCGTAGTAGACTTTTGTATGTTTTTGCGCAGCAAAAACTGATTTGTTCACCAAAAATGGACACTGCGAAAACTCACTCCGGGGCTTGGCCGATCAAGGGTTGTTGATTCTTTTCAAGAAATATAAATCTCGCTACTTGACCTAAATGGCCTAAGACTCTGTTTACTGCAGCTGGGTGGGATGAGTTAATCTCGATTGCCAATTTGCCCACAGCTGCCAAGGTTGGGCTCATGTAGTCAACGCCCTCGCTAAAGCGATCGACTGTCATCTCAAAGGCCTTTCGAGGTCTATCATCATGGACAACTTTGATATCCCAAGCAATTTCCAGTTTATGCCGATCCACTGCTAGCCGCCCCAAACAGACATTGCCGTACAGGGTCGGATGAGGATGATCTATCGGATCATCAAACATCTCGGCCCAAGTGCTATTAAATATTTCCTTAAACGGTTTTTCTAGATTGTCTGACATAAGTGACAGTAGTCGAGTATAAGCTAAACAAAATTTATTGCAAGAAATCGAAACCTTTTTTGGTTTTATGTTTAGGTTTTAATTATACGAGTCGTACAAATTCTGTTGGCGGCTTGCCACTGCCCGGTACAAGGCTAACCATAATCCTTAGCTGGCTAGATTCGTTACGCCTCAATACAACAAATCGCTCTCCCGGAATTGGTACTTCAAAAGTAAGTGCTTGATGAACTGCAGATCGTTCGGTTTCATTTAATCCACCTACATGGTCGGGTTGAACTACATGACACTGTTCTAACAAAACTTCACTATCTGGTAAAGGCTCTGATTGTGTGTTGCCTATTTCTGGTGTTCCCATATCCTATCCTGTTTAATCTTCAGTTATTTTTATTTTAACACGGCTTTGATGCGACGGACCTGCCCCGCACTAGATCCTGAGCACAGCAATATGCAACCAGATTGCGAAGCTTCAAGATTTGGTGTGGGTGCCGGTTCACTGGAGAACAGCCTTTACTCTTCTTATGCCAGCTGAGCTGGATTCCTCTTTGATGATTTTGAAATGTTTGCCATCATCAGACAGCTCACCAGTGTTGTCGACGTGGGGACCGCCGCAGATTTCGAAACTATAAGGCTTGTCGGCTCCCTCTTTAATCATTTTGTAGACTTTGACGGTATCGCCGTACCGGTCACCAAATTGGCCGAGCGCACCCTTTTCTTCCACTGCAACTTTAGTCGGGTATTCTTCAAATGATACTTGCAGGTCGTTTTTGATCTGTTCGTTGACGATATCTTCAACCTTTTTAATCTGTTCAAGAGTAACTTTCTCGGGATGAGAAAAATCAAAACGCAGCCTCTCCTCAGTGATATTACTGCCACGCTGGATGACGTGATCACCGAGGACATCGCGCAGCGCCTGATACATCAGGTGAGTTGCCGTGTGGTATTTTTTGTGTTGCAAGGTTTGCCCGCCCAAGCCTCCCTTGAAAGTACCTTTACTGGCAGTTTGACTACGCTTGCGTTGTTCGGTCATTTTGGCTTCAAAATCTTTTTTCCAATTCTTATCTACTTCAACATCTTGTTTGAACGCCTCTTCCAAGCTGAGTTCAACCGGAAATCCATAAGTATCATACAAATTAAAGACAATTTCACCTGTCAAGGACTGTCCTTGACATGCTTTGGTGAAGTGTTTGACACCAGCTCGTAAGGTTTGACGGAAGACTTTTTCTTCTCTCACTAAAACATCCACTACTTTTTCTCGGTTTTTGGCTACCTCTGGAAAATCATCATGGTATATATCTGCAATAACTGGAACCACTTCTTGCAAAAAGTTTTGTTCTATACCTAGATCAAATGCTTTAACCATAGCCCTGCGCACCAGCCGACGCATAACATAGCCCTGTTCTTTGTTACTCGGTGTTACCCCGTCAACCCCCAAGAAGGTAGCTGCCCGCAAATGGTCTGCTATGACCCGCATAGCGTTGGTATTGGCATCGTAAGTTTTTCCAGACAATTCCTCTAATTTCTCAATAATCGGCCACAAGATACTGATCTTGTAGACATCTGGGCTGTCGATCGCCGCCATAGCTATGCGCTCAAGACCACCGCCAAAATCTATGTTCTTCTTTGGTAATGGCCCAAAACCAGCCTCAACTCGTTTATATTCCATGAGAACATTGTTGCCAACTTCGACAAATCGCCCGCAATCGCAGTTGGGATGACACTTTTCCCCATATTCTGGATTGTGCTCGACAAAGTCAAATTCATAAAATATCTCTGTAGAAGGACCTCCGGGCTCACCTACTGGCATGTCACCAATCTTGCCGTTTCTACACCACCAGTTTTTGGCGGCATCATAATAGTAAATTTTTACCTCTGGGGTCATACCAATCTTGGCGGCATTTTCTTCAGATCCCAAGTCGGCCTCGCCGGCATTTATGCTTTTTTGTTTATAAAGTTGCTTCCAGATCTTAGCTGACTCTGTATCCTTTGGAATTTTGTACTCTTTACTACCAATAAAACAGGTGACATATAGCTTTTGTGGGTCTAAACCGACAATGTCAGTCATGAATTCAAAAATCCATGGCAACTGTTCCTGCTTAAAGTAATCGCCAAGTGACCAGTTACCGAGCATTTCAAAAAGGGTATCATGCCGGTTATCTCCTACCTCTTCTATATCCTGAACTCGAAGTACCGTTTGACTATCAACCAGTCGCTGGCCCTGGGGGTGCGCCTCGCCGAGCAAATAGGGAATCAGTGGCTGCATGCCAGATCCGGTAAAAAGCGTGGTGGCGTCTTCCTGGGGTACGAGATTAGCCCGCGGAATAACTTTGTGCCCGCGCTCGGCAAAAAAATCTAAATAGGCTTTACGAATTTCCTGAGCTGTCATATCTGTTAAATTCTAACAGAGTTAATCTATTTCGGCGTAATTTTGAGGATTTTGTCGCCGGCACCGCCGTTTGAAGTACCGATATAGAGCGAACCATCGGGTCCGTGAGTAACAGCCCGCAACCGGCCGTAATCGTCTAGGATTTTGGTCTCCGATTCAACTTTACCGTCTGAGTCAAAAGTCAGGATGTGTAGATGTTTGGTCTTGAGCATGGCGACGGCCAGCGCACCATTCCAGGAACGCCATTTCGGTCCGCTGATGATAGCCGCGCCAGAAAGAGCTAAAGTGGGAGTGCCAGAGCTCCAAACTGACTCGATGGCCTCCGGAAATTTTGTCAGATCGGTCATCGGTACGGCCTCATCGTAGCCGACACCAGGATCCCAGCCGAAATTGCCGCGTCGCAAAACATTAATCTCATCATCAGTACCGGGCCCGTGTTCGGCACTGTAGCCGATGACACCGTCTTTGGCCTTTGGTCGAAAAGCCAGGCCTTGGGTGTTGCGATGGCCATAAGAGTAGATGCGGGCGTCAAATGGCTCGCTCATGTTGTCCGGCGCAAATTTACCGTCCCGGTCAACTCGCAGGATTTTGCCACCGAGGCTTTGCGGATCTTGAGGATTGGTGCTGGTAGCGGCATCGCCGGTGCCTATCCAGAGGTAGCCATCAATCCCAAAACGCGGTCGACAGCCGGAATGACGGCCAGTCTGGCCGGTCTTGTTGGTCGGAATGCCAGTGATAATATCAGTCCTATCCTCTAGGCCGGATTCGTCGGTTTTTACTTTCCACCTTACTACCCGGATATCATCAGCTGTCGAAAAGCAGGTATAGATATATTGATTCTTATTAAAATCCGGATCGATCGCCATACCCATCAAGCCACCCTCGCCGACTGCCACTACATCACTGGGATGCCCCAGAATCTTCTTTTGTCCATTTTTGTCCATCAGGCTGATATCACCGCCGCGCTCGGTAATGAAAAAGTTTTCATTATCAGGTGTAAAAGCAATATCCCAGACGTTATCTAAACCAGTGGCGATTATTTGGGTATCAATCTCGGGTACGCTTTCAAGCTGTTGTTTGGTCTGGTCGGTGGTAACTACGACACTCCTGGCCACCGTCCGCCAAACAGCATAGACAACCATAGCTATCACCGAGACAACTACAAAAACGACTATCGGCAGCCAGATGCGTTTGGAAACTTCTCCACCACTCATCCTTCCAGCCTACGGCTTTTAACAATCTTATTCAACCGGTTTACTTACTACAACACATTTTAACTGTTTCCAGGTACCGGCCCTGGAAACATTGTCTTTGTCAGGGTTAGACCCTGACATTATTGGTGTTGATGATAATGCCGCCGCTCAGGCAGCCAGAGTTATCCCACTGATGGAGTGTTTGTTTTGGGAAGGGTAATCGTAAAAGTACTGCCTTTGCCTTGCGTGCTGACAAATTGTATCGTGCCGCCAAGTTTTTCCACCATAAGTTTCGAAGCATACAAGCCGATGCCAGTGCCTTCAAAATCATAAACCAGCGTCGAGGTACCCCTGTGGAATTTAGTAAACAATTTTGACTGTTCAGCGACCGAGATGCCAATGCCGGTGTCAGATACCGAAATTTGAACCACATTGCCGATTTCAACTAACTTGAGACTGACGACGCCGCCTTTGGCTGTAAATTTCACGGCGTTATCTAGAATATTCCAAATAGCGCTGCGAATATGGGGCTTACTAATACGAATTGTGGTAGAACTTTCAGGTATCTCGGTTTTAAATGCTAAGCCTTTAAGTTCGGCTGTCGAAACAAACTCATTGCTCAAGCCACGGAGAAAGTCAGACATGACTACACTCTCAATGTGCATACTTGACTCTCCGAGCTCAAAACGTGATATGGTCAAAACGTCTTCGGCAAATACTTCCAGGCGTTTGACGCTCGCACCAATCCTAGCCAAGGCCAATTTTAGATCTTCGGTATTTTTAATTAATTCGATGTCCTCGAGATAGCCTTTGATTATTGTCAGCGGCGTACGCAAGTTGTGCGAAGTTATCATCATGAATTCACTTTTGACTTTATCGACTTCTTTGAGCTCGGCAATGCTGGCTTTGAGGGACTCGGCCATCCGGTTGACCGATTCGCCTAGGTCCGCAATTTCATCGTGCCCCTGGATCAAAATTTGTTGCTCTAAATTACCGGCGCTAATTGCACCAGCCTGACGGCTGACTTCCCTAATCGGCTTGATGATCAACCGATTGATTAAAATGTAGGTGAGGCCGGTGGTGAGTAGCAGCGAACCAATCCCAAATATCAAGACCGAGATTGCTTCCTGGCGGACGGCGGCATTTATTTGGCTGTTGGAAACGTCATAGACCACACTGTAGCGATGGGCACCCGAACTTTCAAAGTAAGGATAAATGACCCGATTGAGTTCGCCATTTGGGCCGTATTGGGTGACTGACTGAAAACTAGAGGCATCGTCGGAACTGATCGTAGGCATGGCTTTGGGATTACGTGAAAACTGACCGGAGCCGTCAACGGCTACAACCGCGATATTGGTCACATTGCTGTCAAGCTTTAGAAATTCGTCAATTTGGGCTTCAATCTTGGAAACACCCGAGTCTTTGTAGATTAAAAACACATTTCCGATCGGCTGGGTGGCCAAGGTAGCGAACGCTTGTGAACGTTCCAATAGGTCGTCACGCAGCGAGTTGGTGTTAGCGCGCAACTGATAACTTGTGATGCCACTGAATATCACCAGCAGTAGGATGCTGATAATTAGAAGAAACTTAGTTCTAATGCTAAAGCGCATATCGGTTTTTACCTGCTGTCCTACCTTTTCAAATCTGGTTAATACCGCTGGCCTGGGATATAGCTTAGTTTACTTTTCTGCCAACACTCCAGTAGTAAGCGCCCAGTGAACCGCCGCCGTCAAAGTCTATATGGATGTCAATATCATTTGGCAGATAAGTCACATAGCCAGTGTTGCGCAGTGGTATCCAGAGCAGTTCGCTAGCTATGTAGGCATTAATGTTTTGCAACAACTTAATTCGCTTGGTAGGATCAAATTCTTTATCGCTGTCTTCGAGCATCTTGTCGTACACGGCACTAGCTAGGACTGGGTATGAGCCTTCATCACTGCTCAAAATGCCACCGAAAATGTCTCGGGCATCAAATAGGTCGCTGGTGTAGCTGGCCGCGAATAAGTCAAAGTTACCACTGGTTATGACTCCGATCATCGTCTCAATATCGGTATAGACTTTAGGCGTAATCTTGAAACCGGCAGCTGTTAGCTGATCAATCAGCACCGGTGCATCGACTTGGACATCTTGCAGGTAGGCAAAATCTAGGCTTATACCATTTGGGTAGCCAGCTTTGGTTTGCAGCTCCATGGATTTTTCGATGCTAAATTCAGGATAAGTGATAGAGGCGTCATAGCCGGGTAATGACTTCGGTAGGACTTGGGTGGCTGGCTGGTTATTGCTCTCGGTTTTGGTGATCAATTCCTGACGATTTAGAGCATAAGCGATGGCTTCGCGGACTTCTTTTTTAAGTAATGGCGTGTCGTCGCCTCGCCGCATATTCATGTAGAGGCCGAACGAACCGGCGGCTTGGTATTCAATCGATCTGAAGCCGGCAGTTTTGAGTTCGGCATCGGTAGTCGGGTTGAATATATTATCCATAATATCGATTTTGCCTTCTTTGAAAGCGACGAGCTGTTCGGAGTCAGTCGGATAAATCTGGTAGGTCAGAGTGCGGGTTTTTGGCCGTCCACCATGATAATCGTCAAAAGCCGCCAGAGAGGCTGAGGTATCAGTTACCGCTGGATCTGTTTTTAAGGTGTAGGCGCCAGTCCCGTTAAGTTTGGCCGGATCAGTTACATTATCGGTAATCCAGGCTAATGACAACCTATTCAGCATCAGCGAATCAGGCTGCTCAGTAGTTATTGTCACTTCTGTGTCACTGACAACTGTAATGTCTTTAATTGTAGATACGAAAATTGACCAATAATCTTCGTCTTGTAGTCGCTCCAGGCTGGCTTTTACATCAGCAGCGGTCATTGTTTTACCACTATGGAATTTGACGTTTGGCTTGAGTTTAAAGGCCCAGGTATTTTCGTCTGGGTTGGTCCAGCTCTCAGCCAGCAATGGCACAAATTTGCCTTGATCGCTGCCAATCAGTCCTTCGTAAACTTGCCGGTTCAAGCTGAAGTAAACCCCGCTGGTCTCATCATTCGGGAAAATCCTGACTGGACCGTCAGTCGTACCAATCCGCAGAAGTTCAATTTCCTTGGTCTCAGCAGCGGTTTGGGTGTTTTCGGATAGATTTGTGCTAACCAACCAGTAAATCAATCCACCAACTGCCAGTAGCAGTAGTAAAGCTAGTAAGATAAGCAGAGATTTTTTTGATTTAGGTTGGCCGGGCCCGGCCGGCATTGTTACTTTTGCCGGTTCGACAGATGGCGCCGAAGGCACGCTTGGTTGATTTTGTGATTCGTTCATTTTTTCGTTCATTTTTTTTATATGCCTACAATTTATTTATTTATATTTAGTCTATTTAACCACAAGCGTTACAGATATCCAACCCTAGAGTGTCTAAGCAATAATGCCACCACCTAGGCAAGTTTGGCCATCGTAGACGACGATCGATTGGCCGGAAGCTAGCGATCTCTGGGACGAATTAAAACCAATCGCCGCAGTTTTTTGGCCAACTTTGATAGTTCCCGGTAACAATTCACCTCTGTGGCGAGTCCTGAAATGATAATTTTTGTTAGATTTAGGCGTCTGGTTTATCCAGTGCAGTTGGCCGATTTTAATGTCTTTTGACCAAAACTCCGGCTCATCCAGATGATCCGAGACGTAGACGGTGTTTTTTGCGGCATCGATCTTTGTCACGTAATAGGGCAGCCCGCCGCCGATATCCAAACCGTGGCGTTGGCCGGGCGTGAAGAAAATCGCCCCGTCATGTTGGCCGAGTATTTTGCCAGCGGTGTCAATGATTGGACCTGGCTTTGTCTTGATAAATTCAGAGATAAAATCGCGGATGCCGACTTCGCCGACAAAGCAAATACCCTGGCTGTCCGGCTTAGCAGCTGTAACTAGACCGCGTTTTTGGGCCGCGGCCCGGACAGCGGTCTTGGAGGCAAATTCGCCGATCGGAAATAAAGTTTTAGCCAAAGCCTCGCTACTGACTCGATACAAAAAATAACTCTGATCCTTCTTTTTATCCTTGGCCATCAACAATTTGGGTGCAAGGTCCGTCCCTGCACCAGTTCCAGATTGCGTAGAGGAACGTTCCCTACGCAATCTGGCATAATGTCCGGTGGCGATAAGGTCAGCGCCATCCTCGAGTGCGGTATCCAGAAAAAGTTTGAATTTAATCTCTTGATTGCACATGATGTCGGGGTTTGGCGTCCGGCCAGCCCGGTACTCAGCGATCATGTAATCGACAACTTTTTGTTTGTACTGCTTTTGAAAATCAAAAATTTTGAGTGGGATACCGAGTTGAATTGCCACCTTCTTGGCATCACGAAAGTCATCACGCCACGGGCAAGGCAGGCCGCCGATCTCACGAGTCCAGTTTTTCATATAAACACCGGTGACGTCGTAGCCTTGCTCGTGCAGCAGAGCCGCAGTTAGCGAGCTATCTACTCCGCCAGACATCCCAACATAAACTTTCTTCATCATCCCTATTTAAACACCTCTACTAAAAATTTGCTATACATCGTGTATTATGCTATGGTATACTATAATATATTAGGAGATTTTATGGCTAAATTTGAAAACCCAGATGAGTCACATGAGGCTGACTACTTCGACGAGGAAGACAACGTCTCTACAAACGAAGTGTACACTCGGGCTTACGCCCACTTCGGCAACCACGAGCTTGCTCGTGAAGCTACGGAGTTGTACCCGGGTGACTTCATTTAGGAATTTTATGAGTTTTGATAATCCAGATAACCCCTATCATGAACCAGGAATTATTCGCTTTGATACCGATCTGCTCGAGGCAGCCCATGACAGAGCAAATGAAATAGCTAAGAGACTTGAAGCTGGAGATACGGGTCCATTGCCAGATGAAGTATTGGATCTACTTGTTGAACATACTGACGCGGTAAACACGACTGGCATTGGAAATGCCCGAAAAGAGATAGCGGATGAAATTAAAATACCACCTTACACCTCATCTGAAGCTATGAGAATTGGAAAAGGTTTAATCGAGTTGGTGCGCTTTAGTAATGATAAAGTAGCAGAGCTAAGTGCGATGGACGAAATGTTTGCTGCTCAATTTCGAATAATGGGTGAAAAATTTCAAAACATCCCAAATAAACTTAAACCTGAAAATCCTTAGTTTTAGATCTAAACCGACCATAAAGAAAACAGACTAAATAGTCGAACAAGACAATCAAGCAGCGAGGACTGTCTGACTCCGACGTATTGTCGGAGGAGTTCCGCAGTCTGCCTGATTATTGAGAGAGACTATTTACATCTTGTTTTCGTCCTGTGTCGGGCAGTTTTGACCCACTTTTGCTGTCAAAAGTGGGGACGATGTCCTATGTGAAATGGATAAAACTTTTAAGCTTTTGCGCAAAAGCTTAAATGTTCAAATAGACGGTGGCTGAGTCGTCTCGGACGTGGAGGACTCCGCGTTGGATCGGCAGATTGGTGATGCCATGAGGCGTCCTGACCTTGATGGTGCATGGGGTCAGCATAGTCAGGAAATTGGCGTGGCCGGCCAGAATATCAAACGGCCCAGTATCGTTTTCGGCGCTCAAACTCAGTGCAGCTTCGTCAAAATAGGTCTCCAACGGCGAAAAAATTTTGGCCCGAAAGGTGTTTTCCCTCAGCCATGCCACCCGCTTGGCATCACCAGCGGCTGGCATTTTGGGGTCGGCAGGTTTAGGTCCGGCCATCAGACGACTATCTCCTCAACTCCCTTTAGGGTTTCCTCTAGAGGTGTTCTCTGGCCCTTTCTGCCGCTGATTTGTTCGACCACAAAGACGTCTTGATTGAAAAAGTTGATGAGTTTTTTGGCTTTGGCGTAGTCGTCCCGGTCGACTGGGCTGAGCTCGTTCTCACCGATGATGGCGATGATATTTTTTAGCGATTCATATTTTTGGATAAGTTCTTGGACCTGGCCGACTAACCGGTAGTGGCGCTCACCGATAATCTCTGGAACCAACAACGAGGATTGGGTCCTCAGGATGTCAACAGCCGGGCGAATACCCTGCTCGGCGACTTTGCGACTGAGCACGATCACCGAGTCCAGTTCATGCGAGATCATCTGGACAGCCGGGTCAGACAAGTCATCAGCCGGCACGTAAATCGTCTGGACGGCGGTAATTGAACCGTTTTCATTGGAGGTAAGTCGGTCCTGCAGCCATTTGACATCCGAGAACAACGTTGGTTGGTAGCCGCCCTCAGCCGGGATCTCATCGAGAATCGTCGCTAACTCATTTCTGGCCTGGACATAACGGTAAGCGTTGTCGACAAAAAATAGCACGTCCTTTTTCTGCTCGTCGCGAAAATATTCGGCAACTGTGGCCGAGGAAATGCCGACCAGCGAGCGCATGGCCGGGTTTTCATCCATCTGGGCAAAAAACATCACCGTGTTGCCCAATAAGTTACCTTCACTCAGAGTCGTGTAGAGCTCATGGCCTTCGCGAATACGCTCGCCAATGCCGGTAAACATGGCTAGACCAGATCCAGACGAGACGACGCTGTGGATTAATTCCATGGTCAAGACGGTTTTGCCGACGCCGGCGCCGCCGACGATGCCAATTTTGCGGCCTTTGACGAACGGCGTGAAAAAATCTAGGACTTTTATGCCAGTTTCCATAACTTCAGGTTTCTGGCCGGCAAAACTGGTCTCAGCCGAAACTTTGTAGATATCACGCAGCTGGGACCCAACCGGTTTTTTGACATCGTCGATTGGCTGGCCTAAGGCGTTAAACAGCCGGCCAATGACCTCACTGCCCACCGGTACTTCTATCCGCTTGCCAGTCCGCCGGACGGCCATGCCTTTTATAAGCCCACTGTAATCGGTCAGGTTGATACAGCGGGCGGTGGTCTCGTTGACAAAAGAATGGACCTGAAGCGGCACTGGGTTGGCCTCGTCGGTCATCAGTAACTCCAGCATCTCTGGTGGATCCAGGTCGAATTCAACATTGACGATCAAACCCTTGATGGTTCTAATAATGCCTCCCGAATTCATTTGCGGCCTCCAGCTCTGATTTTGGTTAGACCTGCCATGACTTCCTTGAGACGCTCATCACCTTGGGCACGTTTGGCACGGTACAAATCGACTTTGAGCTCATCGAACAACTCATTGGCTTTTTCATGGGACTCAGACATCGCCCGGAAACGGCTGGCGTACTGGGCTAATTTGGACTCCAAGATAACTTGGGCCAGGGCGACGCCGCGCATCGTCGTTTCCATATAGTTGACGACTTCATCTTCACTGGGCTCGAAAATGTAATTGCGGGCACTGATTACTTCTTCTTTTTTACTGGCCACTGACAGGTCATTAACGACAGCTTGCAAGCTGATTTTTTTGACATCTTGGACGGCTAATGAGACATAGGTTTGGTAGTAAGCGGTAGTTTCGGAGTATCGGGTGATTAAATCCATTATCGGGGCGATATTGATGTTAAGCTCGTCGGCTGGCAACTTGAAATATTGGACAATATTGACACCCGACTGGGCAAGCTGGATGGCGCCGTGGTGACCAATACAGACGATATCGGTGGTTTTGGGATCGTAATGGCCCAACATCCAGCGAATAAGTTTCTGGTCGATATCGCCGCTGAAACCACCCTCGGCAGTAATGACGACGAAAAGTTGTTTGTTGGTGGTCACCAGATCCGAGTTATCGAACCGCTGCGGGTTTCCGACGCGGATCGAAGTGTAGAGCGGCCATAGTTCGGAGAAAAACTTCTGGCTAGCCTCGACTTGGCGTTTGATTCGGGCAATCTGGATACTGGCTATCGACTGAAAGACATCAGTCAGGTTGCCGATAACGTCGATACTGAGCAGCTCATCGGCAATAACTTGAGGACGAATCATGAAAAACCTCTGGTTTTTCGAGTTGAAAGTTGCCAGTTGAAAGTTGAAAGTTTAGTTCCAATTTCTAAAACTTTATGAACTTTATAACTCATTTGGCCCTACTTGGTTCGGGCAGGCCTTTGATTTCGATCAGACAAGCATCCAGCAATTGTTTTTTAACAGAATCGAATTTTGAATCGTCATCGACTTTGGCGCCGTATTCATTGGCCAGTTGCTTCATCTTGACAACATCGATTGAACCACCAGCCGGCAACTCCAGAACAATCGCCAGTATCAGTTGCTGGGCCATTAGGTTGTATTGTTCATTTGGCCCTTGTTTCATGGTTTCCAGTAGCAATTTTCCAGTTTCTAGATCACCTCTGGCTTCCAGGGCTAGTTCTGAGCCAAAATGCGATAGTTGAGCGGCTTCGCGGTAAGCCGCCAACTTTTTCATGGACTGATTGGCTAGATCTTTTTGCCGGGAATTGTGGCCGCGACCGCCAACGCGGGAAACCGACAAACCAATATTAATGGCTGGCTTGACACCTTGACGGAAAAGGTCGAGATCGAAAATATATTGGCCGTCGGTAATCGACATAATGTTGGTCGGCAAGTAAGCCGTGATATCGCCGCCAGCCACCAGTACTGCCGCCAAACTGGTTAGAGATGCCCCGTTGCTGGCTAGCCGACCGGCTCGCTCCAGCAGCGAACTGTGGGCGTAGAACATGTCACCAGGATAAGAATCACGGCCCGGGCTGACGCCGGCCAACAGCGATATTTCCCGATAGACCATGGCATGAGCTGTCAAGTCGTCGTACATAATGATGGAATCGCGGCCGGCTTTTTGCCAAAAATATTCGGCGATCGAACAAGCCACATATGGTACTAGATAGGATGTAACCAGAGAATCAAAGATCGTCGACAGTACTACCACGCACTGCTTCATCACGCCACTACTGGTCAAGTGGCGCAGTAAATCATCGATGTCCGAACGGCGCTTGGCGACTAGGGCAATCACCACTACTTGCTTGGTGTCTTTTTGGGCGCTAGCGATTTGGCTCAAAAAAGTCGATTTGCCTGACTTGCTCTCGCCCAGTACCGCCATTCGCTGCCCTCTGGCTAATGGGAAGAGCGTGTCGGTGACTATCACGCCGGTTATTACTTGTTGGTCTAGGGTCTTGCGGATAATTATCGGCGGCGCGGTGGTAAAAACCGGCCAACTCATGTCGCTAGCGATCGGGCCTTGGCCGTCCAATGGCTCCCCTGTCACGCCGACCACCCGGCCCAGAAAGCCCTCGCCGACATTGGTCGTCAACTCATTGCGGCTCAAGACAACGGAGGTGCCGATATTGACCGGTGAACTGCCCAGATACAAGATAACTACATGGTCGTGGCTGATTTCCCAAACAATGCCTTTGGAGCCATCATCAAACATCACTAGGGCCTTTCGCGGTGCCGAATGCAGGCCCTGGGCCCGGATCAAAAAACTATCAACAGCTACCACGCTGCCGACTGGATTGCCTTTGGCCACCAGATCGGTGAAATGCTTATTAGAACCCATCTCAAAATACCCTTTCTGCTACAACCAACCTTGGCTGGCCCAGTCCATCACACCGCTCCTCGACGTATCTACTTGATACGCCTCGTTCGCCTGGTGGCAGACTGGGTACGAACCAAGGATTGGTCTCGCACTCGAAAAGTATTTTAAGATGGGTTCTAACCATTTGCTTCCACCTGTATGTTGGCCAGCAACTCAGCAAAATGACTGCCTTTTCGTTCGAATAAGTTGCGCCAAGAAAAATCATAGCGATGGGTGGGTGTGGCCACTATAAAGCCACCGGAAATATAGGGTGAGATAGCGATGTCGATCAGAGTGTAGAGGTTGATATTTTGCCTGGTCCAGTCAACCAGCCGGCCCAGCAACTCGTCATTTGGTTCGTTGGCAAACGTAAATTGCAGGCGCGGCGCCCAGTCGATTTGGTCGCTCAAACGCTGCTTAAGATCTTGGACATCAGCTTTGTTGCCTAGTTGAAGCTTATTGGCCAGTACCAGTTGCTCAACAAGCAGTGAAACCGGCACCCGCTCAGCGCGCTGGGTAACGCCGCTTTTGAGTCTGATCGTTTCGGTGATCAATTGTTCGCTAACGAGCTCAAGGTCGCGAATGCACTGCCGGATATGGCGGACTGAGGCAATATTGGACGGCAGTAACAATGGTTTGAGATTATTATTAACTGCCATCTTCAAAGTCCTTGATGATTTCATTTTTGCGAGTTTGCAGAGCAGCGAAGATATATTCGCCTTGGCTGCCCAAGTCGACTTCATTGGCCAGGACGTCGAGGATATATTGGTTGGCCACCCGCACCAAGTGCTCGTCCAGCTTGGCGATTCGCCGCTGCTTTTCCTGCTCCAGCTGGGTTTTCAACTCTTTTTGCATAGCTTCGCGCTGTTGATCCATGGCTGTTTGGGTTTTGGTAATGGCGCCTAGTGCCGCTTCTTTGGCGTCTTGAATTGACAGCTTGTACTTGTCGAATTCTTCGTTTAACACCTTGCGGAGTGAAGTCTGCATGTATTCGTTGAGCTGGGAAGCGGTCAGACCCAGGTCTTGCTTCAAGAACATGGCGTTTTCATTGATGATCTTTTCAAAATACAACCGTCCACGATTTTTTAGCTCCTCGCGAAACTCATCGGTGAAGACTTTCTCAGCTTCCTTTTGGACGGCATCGATACGGTTTTGATAAGCACCGGTGGCTAGTTTGACTTTGCGAATTCCCAGGGCCATCCAGACAAAGGCTAGGGTTGCGGCGACAATAACAGCGATCAGAACTACGAATTCAACCATCGCGACCTGCTTTTTGTTCTGAATTACTACCCACCATTTTTTTACCCTCTTTAGAACCTATACCTTTAGAATTATATACACCGAAGCGACCCCAGCCGCCAAAACCACCACTACCAGCAAGAAAACCTGGGCCATACCAGCGTAAATAGCTTTGGATGACAGCGGATTACGGCCGATTGAACTGATAGAGCTCTTAACCGCGCCAAACAACAAAGTTCCACTGGTCACCAAGCTAATCAGCAATGCCAAGGTAGCCGTGATCAGCCGGCCAGGCGAGACATGTTTGCCGGCCAAGCTGTCGCCGATGGCTTGCAAAAAAACTGGTATCTTGCTCTGTGCGTCGTTTGCTGCCGGATTGGCCGCTATCTCGAATTGGACCTGAACCCGTCCCAGACGAACAATGGTTTCCTTGCCCTGGCGATTGACTGTGGTAGTGCCAATCGTCTGCTCATCGCTACCGCTAAAATCAGTCAAGGCTGAGCCAATGACAGTCGCTTGGTTGGAAGCTTTGGTGGCCGTACCGCTGAGCGTCGAGACTGATAACAAATCACCGGCATTTATCGGGCCATTGAGGTCATTGACGATAACGCTCAGCTCACTGTCTGATGAGACAAATACTGTGTTCTGGTCGCTATTGCCCAGACTGAGCGAGGATTCATCTGCAACGACCACCACTCCAAACATCCGGTCAATATTGTCAAGATTGGTGGCTTCGACTTTTTTTTCTTCGCCGATGATTCTGCTTACTAGGGTACCCTTTATAAGTGGTGTATCAGCAATATAGGCTTCAGACACGCCAGCGGCTGAAGTTAGTCCGACTAAACCTCCAAAAAACAAGATTAGGATCAGTAACGAGACAATAAGTCTTTGCAAAAATCCGCCTATAACAATTATCTCCGATCAGATAGAAACCAGTATAGCGGTTATGTTCGGCTGCTACTAGAGGCCTATCTGAGCTGACTGATAACTAACTTTGGCAGCTCGGTCAGGGTAAAGCGCCAGCTGGTTGGATTGGTCCACCATCGTGTGCGATTCCAGTCCGAGTCCTGGGCCGAATAATTGATAATGTCGACATCCGGACCAAGGGCTTTGTGAAATTCGTAAAAAGCCCGCCGCTGATGAAATGGCGAGGTAACCAGAATAATCCGTTCCAATTTTAGGTCATTGATAATTTTAGCGCTAAAAATAGCATTTTGGCGGGTACTGACAGCTTCCTCATCGATGCTGATCAAGGCCGGATCTACACCACTGGCTACAGCTGTTTGTTTCATGGTGATGGCATTTGACGGACTTTGAGGGTCCAATGCGGCGCCGGAAAAAATCAGACGGTTGGCCCAACCCGCTTTTTGCAGGCGGATGGCAGTCTTGAGCCGGCTGCCATCATCGCCACTAATGGCCACTATGGCATCGGCTGGTACTGGTTCGTCTTGGGGCGAAAGATACATCCCTAAACTGACCAGGGCAATAATGCAGATGGCGATTAGCCCAGCCAGTTTGTAGATAAAATTCATCCTATTAGCTTAGCTGATCGCGAACCAGTTTTAACTTTTTTACAAAATTTATAACCTCACTCACGGTAGTGCTTTTACCAAATGAAATCCGTAAGCTAGCATTAGCCTGGGCGTCGTTCAAACCAATGGCTTTCAGGGCAGCTGATGGCTTGTCAGCGCTGGCGGCGCATGCCGCACCGGTTGCTACCACCACTCCGAGCTGGTCCAAAGCCATAGTCAGCGCTTCACCGTCCCCACCTGGTATTTGTAGGCTGGTAATGTGGCCGTAGTCTGGAGTTTTACCGTTTTGCCCCACATCTGGTTGCAACTCATCCAATGTCTTGAATAACTCAGTCTTTAATTGGCGGAATTTATTTACCAGACCGTCTCGTTGCTGATCGATCAGCTCCAAAGCCGTGGCGAAGCCGATGATTAGTGGTAGTGGTTCGGTACCTGATCTCAGACCAAGCTCCTGTCCGCCGCCTTCGATTTCAGGTTCGACCATGCGGCGATTATGTACGTATAGGCAGCCTACCCCTTTGGGACCGTAAATTTTGCCAGCTGACAGGGTCATCAGGTCAACCCCGAGCCTCGACACTTTCAGATTTTGAGTTAGTGGCGACTGGGCTCCGTCGCTGTGCAGCAGCAATGGCAGATCGACACGACGTTTTTGACGGTCTAATCTGATTTTTTTAACGATTTGGGCGACTGCCGATAATTTTTGGACCACACCCAGTTCATTGCTGACATGGATTACCGAGATCAAAACAGTTCGATCGTCGATTATTTTCTCCAATTCATCGAGCTTGAGATTGCCATTTTCATCAACAGGTAGCTTCTTGGCCCCAAGCTTGGTGGCAGGAACACTGACTGAGTCATGCTCTAGGCTAGAGATAAGTATTTTCGTGCCGGGAAAGCGTGCCATTACCCCTTTGATGGCTAAGTTGTTGGCCTCAGTAGCCCCCGAGGTAAATATGATCTGGTGGGGCGTAACCCCGATCAAGCTGGCCACAGTCCGGCGGGCTGATTCTAGTGCTGCTTTGGTCTGGACGGAGCTAGCGCTCAAACCGGAAGAATTGGCAAACTGCTCCGCCCAGTAAGGAGCCATGGTTTTTAAAACTACCTCATCCACCGGTGATGCTGCCGCATAATCCAGATAAACTGACCTCTTGGGCATTACTAGGCTGCTAGATCGTAATCTGGCTGGCTATCTGGTTGCACAGGAGTCTGGTTGTAAACTTGCTCGCTAACTGCTTGCCAATAAGCAGCAGTCGCATCGCGTAGGTTTCTAGCTTCACCAATATCGATGGCTCGGTGGCGCTGGCTATCTTGGGCAACAATGATTTCGCTGCCATGAATTTCGTAGCGAGTGGTAGTCGGTTTTTCTTGGCCGGGGATCCACTCATGCCAGATCCAAACTTCATCATCCAAGCAAAAAAATCTACGCCATGGTTTTACTTCCTCGCGGCCCAGCAAACTACCGCCGATTTCCGCCTCCTGGTTGATAAGATTTGATCTGATTTTATCCCCATTTTGTGCTTTTATATTGATACCGAGCGCGCCGCCAAATTTTTTCAAGACTATATCAATCAAGCCATTGCTGGCAGTTTGGCGAGCCACAACAGTGCTTTCCCGAAGAATGTAGATCTCACCAGCGATTTTTTTGGCTTGATCGGCAATGCCAGCAACTTCTTGAAGCTCTCGGATTTGCTCATTTGGATAAAATTTGCCATGAACTGACATCTTGCCCTTTTGGACTTGGTTCCTATCTTGTTGCTTCGATGTAAGTTCCATTTCGGTCATAACTTTATCCCAAATAATTTAATCGCATTTTGCGAAGTCACTTCGCTTAGTTCGGCTAGAGTCTCACCCCTCTCTTCGGCCAAAAATTTAGCGACCAACTCCACGTATGCTGGTTGATTTACTTTACCACGAAATGGAGGTGGGGTCAAGAAAGGTGAATCGGTTTCAAGAAGTAATCGGTTTAGCGGCACCACCCGGGCAGCAGCCAGCTGGTCGGCACTTTTAGTAAAAGTCATGATGCCATTTAGCCCGACGTAGAGATCACGTTTCATGATGGCTTCCAGATCGGCCGATGAGGCGCTAAAACTGTGGATAACGCCTCTGATTGGTTGTTTTTTCGAGTTGTGGGCGTCATAGACCGACCAGAAATCGGCGAACGCATCGCGGACATGAAAAACCATTGGCAAACCGTGTTTTAGTGACAGTTTCATTTGAAATTCTAAAGCTTTGATCTGGACTTCCTTTGGCGAATGTGAGTAGTAATAGTCTAATCCACATTCACCGATCGCCACGACCTTGGGCATACTTGCTAATTCCTCTAGTTTTTTTAGTTCAGTTGTCCCCAGCTTTGAATCGTGTGGATGAAGCCCCACCGTAGCCCAACAGTTGTCATGACTAGCAGCGAACTCAATAGCTAGCTGGCTGTCCCGGGCCGAAGTACCGACGACCATCAGGGCCTCGACTTGGGAATCCTTGGTATTTTGCAAAACCTCCTCGACATCTAATCCGTAGTCAGCGAGATGTATATGGCAATGAGTATCGATCAACATAAGGTTAAGTATAGAGTAGTCGGTATTGAGTATTGCGTATGAAGTAGTTAATTCTTTGCTCGGGGTCAGACCCGTAGCACCGATACAAATCAGTATAAAGTAGTCAGTATTGAGTATCCGGTATAAAAATTAATCGACTACTATTAATTAGCCAACAATTGTGAGAGTGTTTTGTTTAAGCGACTTCACATGTGGCCAATTTTCCAGATCTTCCAGATTGTGTGCGATAGCGTAAAGATCAAGCCTGATGCCGAGTTGATCAAACTCAAACAGCTCAGGATAAAATTCTTTGTACTGATCAAGTAGCTTGCTATAGTCCTTGTCTTTGGCATATTTTTCGGCAGATTTTGACATGTATTTCTTTGGTTCGTCGACCATTCGTTTTGCTACATCAAGCATAAAATCTATTGAGGCTAGTTCTGTTCGTTCAAAGTCGAGCAAACCAACAATGTTGTCGTCTTTAAATAAAATATTATCAAAATGTGCATCCCAATAAACTAGAGTTACCTGCTGCTGGTTAAGACTGGAGCTGTGTTCTTGAACAAAAGCCTTGACTTTGTCAGCCTCGGATTTGGTAAACGTTCCAGCTTTCTCAACTATGCTCAAGTATTTATTAATTTTCCCTAGTATGAAGTCGTGCCAATTGGACATAGGTTCAAGATCAAGGACGGCGGGTAAATTACCAACTGGTGTGTTACTAATTGCTTTGAGAAGCTCACATAATTGCTTGACTAAATTTCTGCGCAGTTCATCTGATAACGTATGCCAAACGTTGTAAAGATTTTCTCCTTGGATTTTGGGGTAGATCATATAGTT
>CAZLKQ010000009.1:0-20310 GCA_964560175.1 uncultured Candidatus Saccharibacteria bacterium | reverse complement strand
ATCCTTCCAATAAAAAAGCCCCAGACTTTAGCCTGGGACTCTTTCTATGGCGGGCTCGACCGGATTTGAACCGGCGATCTCCTCCGTGACAGGGAGGCGTGATAACCCCTTCACTACGAGCCCTTGTACGCGAACTGACTTCCAAAGAGTCTAGTCCGTAACTGCATTAGCTTATCAGCTCGACCCCTGATAATCAATCAGACTACGTGCTAGAATACTCTGGATCGTAGGACGCGCCACCTTAGCTCAGCTGGCTAGAGCACCACTTTCGTAAAGTGGGGGTCATCGGTTCAAGTCCGATAGGTGGCTCCAATATTACAAAGGGAAAAAGAGTAGCGAGTATAGTACAGCGGTAGTATGTGACCTTCCCAAGGTTGAGACGCGGGTTCGACTCCCACTACTCGCACCACGCGTAACAAGGTTATAATGAAAGTCAAAATGAATCTACGAAAGCTTTTCAAATCAGATCTATTCTCTAGAGGCAGTGCCCGCTGGCTGACCATACTCAATGTTTCGCTATTGGGCTTATTTATTTTTTATCTGATCTATAAGGTCCGTGCGCGCGACTTTGCTGTACCGATTCGCTACTCTTCGATCAATGAGTTTACCCAGCTGGGCAGGTGGTATTGGCATTATCTAATGGGCGTATTCCTGGCGGTCAGCTTTATGATAAATCTGTGGCTGGCCCGTCACCTGGCAGCTGATGAAAACGAAGAGCTCAAACGTTTGTCTACAAAAGTCGTCATATTCCAAACTACTCTGAGCGCCCTAGTTTTTACGGTCACATATTACCTATTTAGCGCTTCGTCGCTATAGAATAATAAAAAAATGGCATCGAAATCCTTTATAGAGATTAGTGAACGGCCAACTAGGCTTGAGCGGACATTTGAAATTCTACCAGGACTGACCACCTGGCTTTTTATCATCGGCACGTTATATTTCAGCTTTTTCCTGCCGACGATTGCCGCTTATCTGATAATCGGTTTTGATCTGTTATGGCTGGCCAAATCTTTTGGCATGAGCCGGCGGATGGTCCAGGGCTACAGCCGGCTACACCGCTACGTCAAATACGACTGGAACAAGTGGCTGGACTATCTCGAAGAACCTGAGGAGTCACTAAATAATCTTGCTCAGACCAAAATGTCGCGTTCTCAGGCTTGGATGATGAGGATTTTGGGCCGCTACGCTGATAGTTTCGATCAGATAATCAAGCCTAGTTTGATCATTAACGCTGTAGTCATCGCGACCTATAATGAAGGCCTCGATACCCTAGAGCCGACGGTCAAAGCCGTCCTAGCCTCAAATTACAACCCAAAACAAATCGTCATAGTCTTCGCCTACGAAGAGCGGGATGGTGCCCAGTCAGAGCCGGCCGTTGTCGAACTGGTCAAAAGATATGGCAGCAAATTTGGCCACATGATGGCCGTCAAACACCCCGAAGGTATGCCCGGTGAAGTGATCGGCAAAGGCGGCAATATCACTTTTGCCGGACGGGAGCTGAACAGATGGATAGATAAATCTAAAATCGAATCTGAGAACGTAATTGTTACCACTCTGGATGCCGATAATCGCCCACACAAGAGCTATCTGGCCTATTTGACGTTTGTTTACTGTCTACTGCCGGATCGTAAATACAAGTCTTTCCAGCCGATCCAGATGTTCTACAACAACATCTGGGATGCCCCGGCGCCGATGCGTTTAATAGCGGTCGGCAATTCATTTTGGATGATTATCCAGTCGATGCGGCCGCATCTGCTACGCAACTTTTCCTCGCACGCTCAGAGCCTGGCAGCGCTGCGTGACACGGATTTTTGGAGCGTAAAGACTATTGTCGAGGACGGCCACCAGTATTGGCGGACCTACTTTCGTTATGATGGGCGGCATGATGCCATCCCTCTGTATGTGCCGGTCTATACTGACGCCGTTCTGTCTGACACTTATGTCAAAACTTTCAGAGCCCAATTTATCCAGCTCCGCCGCTGGGCCTGGGGCGTAACCGATATCGCCTATGTTGCCCAGCGCAGCTTTGGCAACAAGAAAATCCCATTGTGGGATAAATTGCCCAAATTTCTGCGGCTCTATGAGGGCCACTTTAGCTGGGCGACGGCCCCACTGATCCTGGCTTTTGCCGGTTGGCTACCTCTGTTTCTGAGTCCTAGCAGCGATCAGAATATTATTGCCCACCAGTTGCCAATAATTGCTAGCCGCATTCAGACCGTGGCGACTCTCGGTATCGTTTTGAGCATCCTGCTGACGTTGATCTCGCTGCCGCCAAAGCCAGCCCATCACAAACGCGTTCGTTTTTTGGCGATTATTTTCCAATGGGTGCTGGTGCCGGTCACTGGTATCTTCTTTGGCTCAGCCGCTGCTCTCAATGCCCAAACCAGATTGATGTTTGGCCGCTACCTCGAAAAGTTTGATTTTACAGAGAAGGCAGTCCACAAAGCTCTCCGTTCCAAGCAACCCTAATTTGCCTTACCACCTCTGTTTTGTTATAATTTTCTAAAATTAGCAACTCGGAGTAGAAGATAATGTCTAATGATCAATTGGTTTTACACGCGACGCAGCGTCAGCCACACCAAAAGGTGGCGGGTGTTAAAGGTGTCGTTTACGGCAAGGAGCAGCCCTCGGTGCCTCTGGAGGCTGATTATCTGACTCTGGATAGACTTTACCAAACCGCCGGCCACAATCGCCTGGTAGATCTCGAGATAGGTGATGACAAGCCGGTTAAAGTGTTGTTTAAAGAAGTTGTTACTGATCCGCGAACCAACAAAATCAATCATTTTGATTTGCACGCCATCTCCATGAAGGAAAAAATCCAAGCCGATGTACCTGTGATCATCGAAGGTGAGTCAGCTCTAGTTATCTCTGGCGAAGGTATCTTGAGCACAGTCACAGATACCGTGTCAGTCGAATCAGAACCACTGTCATTGCCAGAAAAATTTACCATTGATATATCCGGTTTGACAGAGATAAATGACAACATCCTGGTCGGCGACCTGACCGCGCCAGCAGGGGTAGAAATATTATCGGATCCAGAATTAGTTTTGGTAAAGATTGACGCTCCTGCCGAAGAGGAAGTAGAAGAGGAACCGGAAGAAGCCGAAGCTGGCGAAGAAGGCGAGACGGGCAAAGAGGGCGAAGAGACCACCGAAGGTGAAGATGGCGAAAAGACTGAATCTGATCAAGAGTCTGGTGAATCGAAATCTGATTCTGATGCCAAATCTGACGACAAAGCCAAGTGAGTAGTTACTTTTTAGTCTGATAAGATTGAAAACGCGCAAAAGTCGGCTTGTCATAGGCCTCTAGCGTATCCAGGACTATTTTCGCTATATCTCTGGTGGGAACAATCACGTCTGCCAGCTGGCGGAGTTTTTCTTCGACAGTCAGCGCCAACTGATAGCTGGCCTCTGGATCAGTATTGGCGAGGTAAATGCTGGCAAACAACTTGGGATGAGCATACTTCTCGCTGCTACCGTCTCGCTTTGTTATCAAAATATAGCTCAGATCGGCACGCTCATAAGTAGTAAAGGCCTGCTTGCATTGGCCGCAAACTCGTCGACGCCAGACTAAGCTGCCCTTGTTGCGGGTCCGGCTATTGGTGACTCTGGTCTCAAAAATGCAGTTTGGACAAAGCATGACAACATATTGCCATATCCCTGGAAGTAAAACCAGTGCAAAAGGCCGATTTTTCTGTGGATTGGGTATCTAACGGGGGAATTTATATTTGTTTGGAGCGGCGAAGTGTAGAACGTCGTTTGACTATCAATGGCAGTTCCTCGTAAAAGAGGGTAAACTGATCTAATTGATTCGGTTCATTAACCATTACTGTATTAGATTAGCATAAAGAGCGAATAAAGTCAATACCATAAGCGATATGTATAAGTTACTCAACAGTAGTAAGGATGTCCGGACCGGCCAGCTTAGGACTCGAGCTGGCATTATAGACACCCCTGTTTTTATGCCAGTCGGCACTCATGCGGCTGTAAAAGGTATGACATCTGATCAGCTGGAGGCTATTGGAGCGCAAATCGTCTTGGCCAACACCTACCACCTCCATTTACTGCCAGGTGAAAAAGTAGTCGCCAAGCACGGCGGTCTACATCAGTTTATGAAGTGGCAAAGGCCGATTTTGACCGATTCTGGCGGTTTTCAGGTATTTTCTTTATCAGCCCACCGGAAAATCACCGAAGAGGGCGTGACCTTCCAAGATCCGCGAACCGGAAACAAGATCCATCTGACACCCGAAAAAGCCATCCAGATCCAGTTTGATCTGGGAGCGGACATCATTATGGCTTTTGACGACGTGCCCGGACTCAAGGAAAAAGATCCAGAGCGGGTAAATGAGGCTACTAGCAGATCAATCAGATGGCTGGACAGATGTCTGGATGAGTTTAAGAAGCAAGTTCGGGCTCGAAAGATGACGGATAAGACCCGGCCCCTGTTATTTGGCATAGTTCAAGGTGGATTAGACAAAAAGCTCAGACAGCACTGCCTGGAAGCCGTCCAGTCGACATCTGTTGACGGGATCGCTATCGGGGGACTTTCGGTGGGCGAAGGTCGCAAGGATATGTATGAGATTTTGGACTTCTTATCTGATAAATATGATTCGACTAGGGCCCACTATCTGATGGGAGTTGGCGACCCAAAAGATGTGAGATTCGCGATTGAGCATGGAATCGATATGTTCGACTGCGTTCTACCGACCCGCAATGCTCGTCACGGCACAGTTTTTATCAGCGGCGACGAGACACTCAATCTTAGCAATGCCCGCTTTAGGAATGATCTGAACCCCCTTGATAGCAAATGCGACTGCCCAGTTTGTAAAACCAGCTACTCCAGGTCTTATCTGGCACATTTACTCCGCAGGGGCGAAAGCCTAGCAGGTACCCTGATCAGCCAACACAACCTCCGATATTTAATTCGACTTACAGAGGAATATCGCTGAGCTTATGCTTGCTAGATCAGTATATGAGCGAGATAATATACTTAATGAGTGAGTTTGAAAATGATAACGTACCAAATCGCGAACCGGGCTGTCTATTTTGTGAAGAAATCCTAGACCAAGAAGACGGTTTTGTTTTAGACACACTGGGTTGGAGAGTGATAGTTTCGCGTGATCAAGGCTACTTGGGCAGATGCATGGTTATCCCTCGCAGACATTTGAGTCGCGAAGCAGAACTGACAGAAGAAGAAGTCCTCGAATTTCATTATCTGAAAGTCCAACTAGAAGACGCGTTTGAAAATGCCTTTGGTGCTAGTTTGAGCAACTGGACAGAGCTCGGTAATGACGCATTTCAAGAGGAGGATCCAAAACCTCATCTGCATCATCATGTACGCCCTCGATATAGTCAACCAGTTGAATTTGCTGGACGAAACTTCACTGACCCAAAGTGGGGGAAAATGTATGATTCATTTCAAAGATGGAATGTCGATAATGACCCAGATGCCGAGGGTTTCAAAAACAAAGTTGCAAACGCAATTCGACTAGCTATCGTCAAAGGAATGGAATAGGATCTGTAGAATTTGATGCTCTGGTGGGCGATGGGGGGCTCGAACCCTCGACCTCGTCAACGTCAATGACGCGCTCTAGCCAACTGAGCTAATCGCCCTCTATTTCACTTTAACTATATAAAAACAGATGGAAATTCGCAAATAGCCGTATAGTACTAGCATTATACGGCTAGTTATACATGATTGGTAAACTAACTACTGTTTTGATATCATTGTCCTCATGAGTAAAGGTGAAGAATCTGATCTTGAGGCTATGCGCCACTCCCTGGCTCATATCATGGCTACCGCGATCGACGAGCTCTGGCCGGAGACTAAATTTGGCGTCGGACCAGTAGTCGAAAATGGCTTCTACTACGACGTTGATCTGGCCAAACACACTTTATCCGAGGACGATCTGCCAAAGATCGAAGCCCAGATGAAAAAAGTGATAGATCGCAAGGAACCCTTCGAAAAGTCTGAGATGTCGCTGGACAAAGCCCTAGATTGGGCCCAAAAGGCCAAACAGACTTATAAAACAGAGCTGCTCAATGACTTGAGCCGCTCGGGCACTACTGTGGCCAAAGATCTCGACAGCGACGAACTGGGCTTGCCCAGTAGTGGCGAGTCAAAAGTCTCTAAAGTATCTTTTTATACCAATGGTAAATTTACAGATCTCTGCCGCGGTCCCCATGTCAAAAGCACAGGCGAAGTTGGGGTCTTCAAACTGGTCCGTGTATCTGGGGCCTACTGGCGCGGCAAAGAGACAAATCCCCAGTTGCAAAGAGTATATGGTGTTGCATTTGCCACAACAGAAGAGCTCCAAAAACACCTTGAGATGCTCATTGAGGCCAAAAAACGCGACCACCGCAAACTCGGCGAAGACCTAAAGCTTTTCTTTATTTCGGACAGTGTTGGAGCGGGTTTGCCGTTACTACTACCACGAGGGGAGACCATCAAGAACGAACTTATGAACTATATGCGAGCCAAAGAAGAAGCTCGGGGTTATCAATTTGTATCTACCCCTGTATTGGCTCAATCCAAGCTATATGAACGCTCTGGTCATGCGAGCTACTATCTGGAAAATATGTACGGCACAGCACCAGACGAAGAAGGAAATGTTTTTTACTTAAAGCCGATGAACTGTCCACATCACCACGTGATTTATGAAAAGTTGGTCGAAAGCTATCGTGATTTGCCACTGCGCTTGTCTGAAAATGCCGGTCTTTACAGATACGAACTCTCCGGTACCCTAACAGGGCTAATCCGAATGAGGGGTCCGATCACCCAAAATGATTCGCATATTTATGTAACGCCTCAACAAGTCGAAGAAGAATTTACAAATGTTTTGCAGTTATTTGAAGAAGTTTATCTGGAAACGGGAGTGAAAGATTATTGGTTTAGGTTATCATTGCCTGACTTTGCCAAGGAGAAATATGCGGGGACCAAGGATCAGTGGCAAGATGCAGCTGCGATAATCAGGAAGTGTTTGAAAGCAGCCAAAACTGAATTCGTAGAGGAGCTCGACGAGGCGGCATTTTACGGTCCAAAAGTAGATGTTCAGATCCGAAACGTTTTAGGTAAAGAAGAGAGTATTGCCACTGTCCAGCTGGATATCGTGGTACCTAAACGGATGAATATTACTTATGTTGACGCCAAAGGTTCAAAGCAATACCCATTAGTGATCCACAAATCAATCATGGGAGCATTTGAGCGCTTCATGGCGTATCTGTTAGAGCAAACCGCCGGTAAGCTTCCGGTCTGGCTGAGTCCTGAGCAAGTCAGGATTTTGACAGTTAGTGATACAGATGAGACGTTGAAGTATGCACAACAGCTACTACAGTTAGCTAATGACCATGGTGTGCGAGCAAATATTGACGATTCCAACGAATCAGTCGGTAAAAAAATCCGGGCTTCGGAGCTGATGAAAATTCCCTACACTATTGTTGTCGGTGAAAAAGAAATATCTACTGGTAATTTACAACCTAGGATAAGAAGTGATCTAGTATCCGGAACGGAGTCGACAGCCATGAAGGCCGAGAAATTCTTTGAATCAGTCGCCAATGAGATCAAAAGCCGAGCTTCCAAAAGCTCTTTATAGATCAATGGACAGTATCGATAAGGGTTTTGCGGATCGTGTGAATCATATGGTAGCGCAGATCCCAGAAGGGCAGGTCATGACTTATGGACAGATCGCCGCACTTTGTGGCAGTCCCAGAGCGGCTAAGATAGTCGGTGGCATCGCCCACTTTGGCGATCCCGAACTACCATGGCAGAGAGTGGTGAACAAGAGTGGTGGTTTGGCGTCTGGTTACCCTGGTGGTAAAGCGGGGCACAAACAGGTTCTCGAAGCAGAGGGCATCAAAGTAGGCCCAGATTTCACAGTCGATATCGATAACTTGCTATGGCAACCGTAAATCCACCCTTAGTGGTGGTAGTTGGGCAGACGGGATCTGGCAAGTCTGCTGCTGCCCACCACCTGGCCAAAGCCATCGACGGAGAAATAATTTCAGCCGACTCCAGAGCCATCTACAAAGGTATGAACATTGGTACTGCCAAACCGACCACAACCCAGCAAACGGAAGTAAAGTATCATCTGATTGACATCAACGAGCCGGATCAACAGGTGACTGCCGCCCAGTTCAAAGACCTGGCAAATAAAGTTATTGATCAGATCAGAAGGCGCAAAAAAATTCCAATCATGGTCGGCGGCAGTGGTCTCTACGTCGATAGCGTCCTGTACGATTTCTCCTTCCTGCCAAAATCATCTAAAGCCTTGCGAGATAAACTCCAAAAATTTGATCAGCCGCAACTAATCTCCTATGCCAAAGAAAAAGGCCTGGAAGTACCAGTCGAGGCCTTGAAGAATCCACGCCATCTCACTCGCTTACTCGAGACTAGCGCCGGCAAAGCTACAAAAAGATCTCTCGGACCCGATATTTTGGTGGTCGGTCTCCAACCGAGCCGTTCGGAGTTGAGGAGCAATATCACCAAACGACTGGATAATATGCACCGCCATGGACTCAAAAGGGAAGCAATAGAGCTGATAGATAAATACGGGACCGAGGCACCGGGTCTTAACGCCATCGGCTACCGAGAATGGGCCGACTACCTTGCAAGTAGTAAGAGTGCTAACCAAGTCAAAGCTGCAATCCTGAGCAACACGCTAAACTTTGCTAAGCGCCAACGCACTTGGTTTAAACGCAATCCGGACATCAAATGGTTCGATAATGAACAAACCCTTTATAAGTATCTAATACAGCAGTTGTCACAAAACTTGCCGACATCTGATACAATATTCATAAGTAACGAGTAAATATGTGAGATGATCGATCAATTATTTGGCTCAAAAACCAGGGTAAAACTACTCTATCTATTTTTTAACAATCCCAGCCGGCCTTTTTATGTCCGTGAAATTACTAGAAAGATAGACGAACAGATCAACTCAGTCAGGAGGGAACTAGCCAACTTACTGTCGATAGGTATTATTACCTCAGTTAGTCGTAACAACCGGCTTTACTATGAGGTCAATCAGGCTTATTCGCATTTCAAATCGCTGAGTACAATTTTTAAAGCCGATATCGAAGCTAACGATAGCCTGCCTGCTGCCAAGCCGGCTGACAACAATCAAAAGCGTTTCCGCGAACTTGGCTCAATCCAGGCGGCCTATCTACTCGGCAGCCTTGTCCAGGATCTATCAATGCCAGTCGATGTTTTCATCGTCGGTGACATCAACCGTGCCAAATTTCAAAATTTAATCAAAGAGCTGGAGGCTGAAGAGGGCCGGGAGCTCAACTACACAACCCTGACCAAACAAGAATACGACTACCGTGTGGACATCAATGACCGGTTTCTAAATGATGTCTTGGCTGCCAAAAAATCAGCTATTATCGACGAACTTGAGCAGAAAATTTAACTGATGGAACTGTCAGCCAGCGGTAATCTACTACTAGTCACGTACAAGAAAACTACTTTTGCTTATTCCCTTGATAACAAAATTGAAAACAAAAAAGCGGATATCCGGGCATATTTGTTTCCCAACAAACTTGAAGATAACGACTCATTACAAGTGTCGATCAATCCGCTGGTTATCGACGGTCCTGGCGAGTATGAGATAGAAGATGTCAGCGTCGAGGGTGTGGCGGCGGAAGAAAACGATGGCGCGACTATCTACCGGCTGGTTAGCCCTGATGGCTCTTCGGTAGTTTTCTTGCCAGAAATCGCCGCCGGCAAACTGGATGAGAGCATCTTGGACAAAATCAGCCCGGCCCAGATAGTTGCTATCTCCTTGGGCGGTGGCACTGATGAGGAAAAGCAAAAGAGCATTCTGGACAAAATAAAACTTATTAAATTGATTGACCCGTCAGTGGTGGTTCTCTTTGGGCCTAGTGACAAAGATGGCTTGCAACACCTGACTTCTGAGCTTGGTGCTCAGCTCCACACAGACCAAGCCAAGCTAAAAACCAAAGACTTAGCGACTATCGGCGAAGAAAAACATCTATTCGTATTCAATTAGTACGCGCTTCAGTGCGAGGTGCGTACTAGAGGATGCCTTTTCGTTTGAGTATTCTTATCCCTTGAGCTGAGACTTTCAATGTCATTTTTTTGCCGTCGATAACTACTCGTTTGGTTTGCAGGTTTGGTTTCCAGGTACGGGCAACTTTTCGCTGGGAAAAGCTAACGTGATGTCCAAATTGCTTGGTTTTACCGGTGACGTCGCATTTAACACTCATTATTTTCTTTCAATTCAATCTGTATAGAGTACGTTAAAAGCACTCCCTAGTCAATTGAGCGACCGGGACTTATAATAGAGTTTATTCCATATAATTTTGTGATTGGAAGGCAATGTTGTGATAATAACACTACTTATCATTATTATTATCTCGAGTACGCTCCATGAGGCGATGCATGCCTATGTCAGCCTGCTGCTCGGGGACGACACGGCCCATCACGCCGGTCGGCTCAGCCTCAACCCACTAGTCCATATCGATCCGATATTTTCAGTAGCCTTGCCGCTGATGCTCGGCCTATTGGGCCTGCCGATAATCGGAGCCGCCAAACCAGTACCCTTTAATCCCGCTCGCCTGCGCCGCGGCAACTACGACGTCGCTCTGGTAGCGGCCAGCGGACCCCTGACCAACCTAGTGCTGGCTTTGGCAGTTGGTCTGCCGCTGCGTTTCGTAGCTATGCCGGAGAGCTTGAATCAATTGGCTATCACCTGGATCTTGGTCAATCTAGGTTTTGGCATTTTTAACTTATTGCCGATACCGCCACTCGACGGCTCGCGGGTGTTATACGCTTTTGGTCCTGATTTCATCCGATCCTGGCTGCGCCAAGCCGAAAGAAGTGGTATTTGGCTGATTTTTGCTATAGTCATCTTCTTTTCTGGATTTTTATCACAGTTTATCGGCACGATGATATCCACAATTTTCCAGCTAATAACTGGCTTTGATATAATTTAAATGTCCCCTAGGACGAGAAGCTGGGAGTAATTTTCCTGAACAATCGTTTAAGCATAGGGAGTCCAGAAAGTTTGTGACCGTGGTCACAAATGGCGGACACCCACCTAGTAACATCTAGGAAAATTACCCCGACAAGCCCGTCCAGGGGCTTTTTTGTTATAATTCAAATTGTGAACAAATTTATATGGCCAATACTGATAATTGTGAGTTTCTTTTATATTCTTAAGATTAATACCAATTTTCAACTAATAAACCCCGTGTTTTGGGTGGTATTGATTAGTGTAGCAGGGGGAATTGTTGAAAATATAAATAGACTTGGCATACATAAATCAATTCCATTGATTCTATCTTGGGGCTTCGCTTATTTTTCGTTAGCCCTTGGTTTCATGAGTTCTCCATATGCCGGGCTCGAATCACTGTTACTAGATTTACTGGCATTAATATTTGCACTATTCGGAACAATATTTATGGTAGTTAATTTATTTCGTAAAAATATAAAGAGAATAAAATAATTCTAAAATTATCCGATATTACTAAGTAGTTGGTGAATGTGCCGAATTCAGCTTTAATATGATTATGAACGCATTTCAAACCTTCAGTTCTACTGCAAACCAGCCTGACGGCGTCCTGCGCCAGTTTTGTTCGTCAACGTATCTACGGATATGCTTCCTCACAAAAACTGGCGCATTACACACGCCAGCCTCATTTTCGTACCCGAACAAAGGTTTGAATTGAGTTCAAGATGCCAGATATACAAGACATAAAAAAACAAGCCAGACTAAGAGCCCTCCAGGCTGGCTTATCTCTAGAAAGAGATGGCGACAAGATCGAATCTGTTGATTTGAAAGGTAATCGTCAGCTATTAGCCGAATCCACCGATACCAAACAGCTCTGGACTCAGGCTCTGCGAAAGATTACAGATCTTACGGACGAAAAAGATGTAAATAAGTCTACATTTACTCCAAGAAAAGAAAAAACCATCAGTATCTTTACTGACGGCGGTTCCAGGGGTAATCCTGGTCCATCAGCCTCCGGCTTCGTGATTTACGACGAGGACGAAAATATTCTGGAAGAAGGCGGTGAATATCTAGGTATCACCACCAATAATCAGGCTGAGTACCAAGCCCTGAGAATGGCGCTCGAAAAGGCTCTGGCTTACCAACCCCTGATAACGCATGTTTTCATGGACAGTGAATTGATAATCAAACAGATTAACGGACTCTATAAAGTAAAGAACAAAGATCTGGTAGCTATAAATATTGCCGTCAAAGAGTTGATCGAACAGTTTCCTGAAATTCATTTTTCACATGTGCCTCGAGAGAAAAACACCGCTGCCGATGCCGTCGTCAATCGGATACTGGATCTAGAAAATTAGATCTTGATGCTGGTGCGCTGTAAGCCGGGTTCTGGATCCGCCAGAGGCGGATGACAGCCATCTATCTGGGAATACCATTGCTGATATCCTCCTGCGGTATTTACAAACACTATAAGCGGGCCGCTTGAATTAGTGTTTTACCTTGCAGCGAATGGGGTTTACCACCACGTACTGTCACCAGTACGGGATCTGCCTGAGGCAGAACTTTTCACCTTTCTTCAGCCGAAGCTGAATAGTATTGTCTCTGTGGCACTTTCCCTATGCGCCGGAGCGCACGGTTGCCGTTAGCAACCATTCTTGCCCTAAGCTGCCCGGACTTTCCTCCCTGAACCAAAAGCTTTGTCAGTCTTTAGGACTGACTTAAACTCAATATGCTCGGGGCGACTGTCCGCACACCAGCATTACCTATTATACAACTATTTGTAGTTTAGGACCAATTATTTTTTGACTAAACTGACGATATCGGTGAAAACTTTTGGCTCATTAACTGCCAGCTCACTCAAGATCTTTCGGTCGAGGGTGACATCATTATCTTTAAGAGCCTTAATAAATGCGCTGTAGCCCAGACCAGTGTCAGTCAGAGCATTATTTATCCTGGTGATCCAGAGGCGACGGAAGTCACGTTTGCGATTTCGGCGATCACGGTAGGCATACTGAAGAGCCCTAGTCAGAGCTTGCTTGGCCATTTTATAACTTCGACGACGGCCGTGTTGCATGCCCTTGGACGCTTGCCGGACTGCGATATGCCGCTTGTGGCTGACTTTGCCAGTTTTGACGCGCATAACTAAACTCCTAACAATCTACGAGTACTGCGTTTTCTCGATGTCGCGAGTACTTGGCTTTTGGCGATATTGCGCTTGCGACCTGGACTTTTCTTGCTCAGGAGGTGATTGCCATAAGCATTGCGTCGAAGCATCTTCCCACTACCTGTGAGCTTGATTCGCTTAGCCGTACCTTTGTGTACTTTTGACTTGGTTGCCACTTCTATTTACTCCCGATAACTATACTTAATTGTTTGCCTGCCATCTGCGGTTCTTGATCCACAACAATGGGCAGTTGTTCCCTTAGCTGGTTGACCACGCGGTTGATCAGTTCGTGACCGATCTCTTTGTGGGCCAACTCTCTGCCTCTGAAAATCGCCACTAGTTTGACCTTGTGACCTTCCTCGAGGAATTCCTGGGCTCGACGCAGTTTTATGTCGAGATCATGTTGGCCGATCTTTAGTCCGAACCGGACTTGTTTTACATCGGTTATTTTATGTTTTTTCTGAGCTTTTTGGAGTTGTTTGGTTTTGTGGTAGTTGTACTTACCCCAATCCAATACTTTACAGACTGGTGGATCGGCAGCAGGTGACACTTCTACCAGATCAAGATTTGCCGTCTCAGCTATTTTTAGAGCCTCCTGGATGGAGACCACCCCACGCTGATTACCTTCCGCATCAATCAACCGCACCTTTTGAGCACTGATTGCTTCGTTAATACGAGTTGATTTTATCTAGATTCTCCTTTACTGCGGCTCACCTGATGGATTGATAATAACAAAAAGCCTATCAGGGGTCAACCCAGCCCACGTCCCAACATTTACCAATGGCCATTCACCGCACATTAGCCATTTACCTTTTACCATGGAAAAAGGATAACGGAAAACGCGTGGAAAACGGTGAACTGTTAACGGATACTGTTCCCAGAGTTGCTATTTTGTCTCACGGCTTCGAAACTGCAGAGCTTCTGCCAGATGAGACTGGGTGATTGATTGGCTGGCACCAAGATCAGCGATGGTTCTGGCTACTCGCAGCAGCTTCTTAACACCTCTCATAGACAAGGCAAATTTATCAACGGCATTATCTAACAGCTGTTGGCTTGGCCCATCAAGCTTGGCCACCACATTTAGGTCTCTATTGGTTAAGTTAGCGTTGGCTTTGCCGGCAGGATTACGCTTATTTTGAACCTCTCGGGCACCGACTACTGATTGGGCATAGTCTCTTGACGGCTTGGCGCTGGCGCTGGCGGTGGCAACCTTTCTAGAATCAATTCGATTGACCTCGATAACCAAGTCGATTCTATCCATCAGCGGACCAGAAACCCTTTTTTGGTAATTGTTTATCTGGTTCATCGAACAAATGCAGTTTCTCAGCGGATCGCCCAGGTGTCCGCAAGGGCAGGGATTTTTGGTGGCGACTAGCATGAAATTGGCTGGCAGTGTCAGGACATCGTTGGCTCTGGCCACGGTGATGATCTTATCTTCCAGGGGTTGGCGAAGACTTTCCAAGACGTGTCTGGGGTATTCGGGCAACTCATCCATAAACAAGACCCCGTGATTGGCTAAGGTGATCTCGCCGGGTCTCGGCTGCGAGCCGCCGCCGACTAATGAAACCATACTGGCGCTATGGTGGGGACTTCGAAAGGGTCGGCGGCGCAGACCAGAGGCTGCCGAACCAGAGACCAGGCTATGAATACTAATAATATCAATCAGTTCATCTCTGTTGGGCGGCGGCAAAATACCGACCAAGGCTCTTGCCAACATTGTTTTGCCGGTACCCGGTGGTCCGTGCATCAAAATATTGTGGTGGCCGGCCGCGGCGATCTCCAAACCTCTTTTGGCAAATTCCTGGCCAATAACTTCATTCATGTCGGTAATTTCCGGATCATGCGCTATTTTATCGACCCAATTACTGCTTTTTAACTTGGTTAACCCTGGTGAGCTCAGTAGGTGGCGATAGACGTCGGATAACGAACGAGCCGGATAAATCGGTGTTTGGCTGGATATCAAGGATGCTTCTTTGGAATGCTGCCAGGGGATGATTACACCTCTGTATTTGCCGTCTTTTAGTAAGCTTTTGAGAATTGCCAGTATACCTTTGATCGGCCGCAGTTTGCCGTCCAATGCCAATTCTCCAACAAACAAGAGATCTTTTGCCGACTGATAATTTATTTGTTTGCTGGCAGCTAGAATTGCCACTGCCATGGCTAGGTCAAAAGCCGTGCTATTTTTTGGTACGTCAGCCGGCGCCAAATTTATGACAAGTCTTTGCTTTGGCATGTCCAGGCCAGAATTTTTTATGGCACTGCGCAGACGCTCTTTGGCTTCATCAACCGTCTTACTGCCAAGGCCGACAATCGTTAGGCTGGGTATGCCACGGCCAGGCGCATCACACTCCACATCGATTCGTGTTGCAGCCACTCCGTGGGGTATGGCGGATAGGGTATGAGCCAACATAGCCAAAGTATGCCATCAAAATTAATCAAAACTTTACTGTAGATCAAAACAACGGCCCGTGAGGGCCGTTGCTAAAGGTATGTAACCGTTTTTGTTTTTGAGCACTTTTTTTACTCAAAAGTGCTGGTAACATCTTATTAGACCCTGTTTGCGGTGTCAATAGATTTTGAGCAAAAAAATTGTTAGCCTGTGGAAAACTTAAGCTCCTCGGCTTAGCTTAAGCCTGATAGCCTTCATGGCATCACGTTTTTTAATTTGTTGTCTTTTGTCGGCTTTTTTGAGTCCGCGGCCAATTCCTAGCTCGACTTTGACTAGCCCGCGCAGACTAAATATTTTTTTGGGAATGATTTGCAGGCCTTGGCCGGTTTGACCAGCCAGTTCTTTTAATTGCGGCTTGGTCAAAAGCAATTTTCTGGGCCGGCTGGCGGAATCATTGTCCGTCGCGATTTGATAGCCGGGCACGTAGGCTCCAACCAACCAGGCATTTGTTTGTTCTAGCCGCACGTAGCTGCCTTCCAATGATCCGCGGCCATTTTTAAGGCTCTTTACCTCATTGCCGGTCAATACGATGCCCGAGACTAGGCTTTCCTTGATCTCATAGGACCGCCCAATCCGTTTATTGTTGACTAAAGTTGCCATAACACTAGTATAACTCTTTAACTAAGCTCCTATATCTGTTTAGATATTGGTATGAATGATATAGACAATGCTCTGATTTCGGTTCAAAAAAAGCTCTTCGGGACTACGTTAAGTCCTGATACATCTTATTCGTCTGGCAAATTTGGTGATTTTTCTTCTAACCTAGCCCTGCGTTTGGCCGCCAAATTAAATAAACCACCCCTAGAGATTGCCAAATTACTGGTTATAGAGCTACAAACGAAGCCCGGACAGCAAGTTATGAAAATCACAGTCGAAGGTCCGGGATTTATAAATTTTTGGATGAGCAAAGACTTCTGGATCGAGCAATTAGCCAAAATAAATCCCAAATTTGCCCACAATAAACAAGGAGAGGGGAAAAAGGTTCAAGTAGAGTTCATTTCGGCCAATCCCACCGGTCCTCTGACCCTTGGTAACGCCAGGGGCGGCTTTATAGGCGATGTAATCTCGAGGGTGCTTGTCATGTCGTCTTACGATCTCACGCGAGAATATTATTTCAATGACGCCGGCTCACAGATCAAAAAATTGGTAAATTCTATCAAAACCGCCGCTGGCATCAAGGGTTTGGGCGAAATCGAATATAAAGGTGAGTACATTAAAAGCTTGGCTGAGCAGTTCAAGACAGCCATCACAACAGAGGACGACGAAAGTCTAGGCCGATTACTTACCCAAGCGATTTTTAAGCAATACATCCAACCGGCCATCGAGAGAATGGATATTAAATTCGACGAATGGTTCAATGAGCGCTCGTTGATTGAAAACGGTGATTTCAAAGCCGCTCTACAGAAGTTATCTGACAAAAAATTGATTTATGAAAAAGACGGCGCCACTTGGCTGGCCAGCAGCACTTACGGGGACGAACGGGATAGGGTATTGGTCAAATCCGGTGGCGATATCACATATTTGGGCAACGACATTGCCTACCATCTGAACATTTTTGTGACCAGAGGCTTTGACATAGCCATCAAGGAGTGGGGAGCTGATCATGCTGGTCAAGTCGAATCGTTGCAACTGACTATCAAACAATTGCTAGCAGACAAAGAAATAAAGTTTGTCTTACATCAATTTGTCAGATTGGTCAGCGGCAGCAAAGAAGTAAAGATGAGCAAGCGGGCTGGCACCTTTGTGACCACTGACGAGCTGCTGGATGAAGTCGACCTTGACGTAGCTCGCTGGTTTTTCCTTAATAGGACAATTGACAGCCATATCGAATTTGATCTGGACCTAGCAAAAGAAGAATCGGCCAAAAATCCCTTTTACTACGTCATGTATAGCTATGTCCGGTCGGTTTCATTGCTGGACCAGGCCGAGAAAAAGAAATTGAAGGTAGGCAGCCGCCTAACCGAACTAACTGATCTGGAGCGCGACTTGGTACGCGAAATGTCTAAGCTGCCCCAGTTGATCGAGCAGATTAGCCAATCATACGAAGTCCATCGTCTGACGACCTACGGTTTTGAACTGGCCAGGCTATTTCACGACTACTATGAACAGGCCAAGATAATCGACATGGCGCCTCAAGCTGCCGCCGAGAAACTCTACTTGATTGAAAAATACCAAATTGTTTTAGGACTAGTCTTCAATGCTCTGGGAGTCAAACCCAGAAAACGCCTCTAAAAATATTAAGGGTATACAATAATAATTGTATTCGCTTTTGACGCTTAGAATTTAAGCAATTGATGTAAAAAAATCTACTAAATGATTGTTAAATAACAGATGATAAATAAAAAATACAACGAAATATTACTTATTTTACGATTGACTCATTATTTTGCTTATGCTATATATGTATACATTGTCACGACTAAAAAACGTGGCGCTGACCTTAACAATTTATCCGTAGGGCATCACGACGATCGCAATCAAGGGGATCATTGCGTCGTGATGTTGCCTTACGGAACTACGTAAGGCTCCTCGGTTTTACTGAGGGTCCTCTACTCTTTAGTAACTTTTTCTAAAAAGTTTGCTCTAGGGTGGTCAGCTTGGTCTGGGTAGCAAGCGCCAAATATTTAATATAAAGGGCGGGTTTGCTGCCCGACCTCTTTAAATTTTGCACCAACTGGTGCTTTTTTTATTTCTCGACTTATGCGAAATCGCTCTTTTCTAGGGTGAATCATCTCGAGCGAAAACTGTTTTATCTGAAGGAGGGGTATCTATTCGATACATCGAGTGAAGAAAAACAGTTTGCAGCCGAGATTAGGTAGTCTGGGAATGGGTGAGCTTTGCGTAAGTCGAGAATTATAGACATAATACCGGTGTATGAATATATTACTTAGTCGCCGGATCTTCCTAATTGTCGCTCTGGTATTGGTTTCATTTGAGCTGTCGGTCGTGTTGTCATCCTCACCGCAGAACATCGGTCCGGCTGGCGTCTTAGCTTGGTTTGGTGGGCTTTATTGCAGCCTGGTGCTCAGTGGGACTGTCGTTCAAGCCTATTTTTCCCAGTCAAAGAAGATTTCCCTGCGGACTTTAGTTTACTGGGCAATTGTAGGTCAGGCTATCGTTACGATGGTTGCTCTGCGATCTCTGGGCCAGCTACAGTGGCGCGACGGCCTGCTAATACTAGCCTTGACCGGTCTTATTATTTGGTACTTGAGAAAGTATCGCTCCAGATGAGGGTATGTAGTAATGCCGATCTTCAAGGTATAATGCTGCCATGAACCAAGGTGGCGAACAGATACCAACACTCCCAAACAGCCAACCGGAGCCGGCCTCGGCCGGGTTGGAAAAACTGCCTGCTCCAGATGGCAGCTCGCTAGAGACTGGCCCGGAAAGGGCTGGCGTGGCTATTAATCAATTGTCACAGCCTGTTCAAGCGGTTCCACTGAGCCTTCCCCCAGTAGTTCTGCCGCCTGCAGCTGCGCCTGTTGCCGCCGACGATACCAATAGTCCGTTGATAGCTGACGATGTCGATGTGATTGAGAAGGAGTGGGTGGACAAGGCAAAGCGTATCGTCGATGAAAATAGGGAAGATCCGCACAATCAAGAGCGGGCCGTTGAAAAATTGCAAAGGGCTTATTTAAAGAAACGTTACAATAAGGACCTGAAAGCTTCGGATATTTAGTTAAGGAGGTAAATTGTGCAAACCGTTCTCGGCTTCATTCTGAGCGCGGCTGTAATTTCACTAGGGGCTTACGTCCTATATAGGCGCTCCCGTAAAACCTTGCGCTACGCCAAAAATATCGAGCGGGGTCTGAAAATGGTGCCGCTACTGATTGATTTGCCGCCGTCGAGCGATGACACGGAAGTCGGGTCGCGTGACGTTCGCGATGTCATAGAAGAAAAAATCTCCCAAGCAGAGTCGCTCTATAACGTCATAGCCTCGACTGCTAGCAAAGGTTTTTGGAGCAAATTCTACGGCCAGCGCCATATCGCCCTGGAAATAGTCGCTACTAAAGGCCTAGTGCACTTCTACGCGGCTGTCCCAGTGGCACTGGTGGCGGTTATCCAACAAGCGATTCTGAGCGCTTATCCGACTGCCAAAATCGAGGAGAGCTCGGAGCATAACATCTTTAATCCCGTCGGCAAGCTGGCTGCGACAGCCGGCGGTGAACTACATTTAAAAAAAGAATATGCCTATCCGATCGCCACTTTTAAAGATAACCGGCGGGATGTAATCCAGACCATTCTCAATTCTCTAACCTCCCTGGGCGAAGAAGATGGGGCAGCCATCCAAATTTTGATCAGGCCGGCCCGCAGCGGTTGGGAGAAATCGGCCCAGGCGATCGCTGCCAAGAAAAGCAAGGACAAGGGCAAGAAAAGTGGCATCGGTGGCGTAGATCCAAAAGACGTTATATCGGCCCTCTGGAAGGCGCCTGAACAGTCTGAGAGCAAACCAGAAGACAAGCAACTGTCGACTCTGGAACAGTCAATAGTCGACGCTATCGAACACAAAACCCGCTCGCCCGGCTACGAAAGCCTGATCAGGGTTGTCGTCTCTTCAAATCTGGTAGATACCGCCAAAGCCAGGCTGAATAATGTCGTTGCGGCATTCTCGCTGTTTGATTCACCTAGCATGAATGGTTTCAGCTTCACACCGGCCAAAGATATGGAAGCGTTCGTGACGGCCTTTATATTTCGCTTTTTCCCACCCGAGATGAACAAAGACATCTT